>NZ_JBHVDM010000045.1:0-52822 GCF_042802775.1 Nocardia sp. NPDC057455
TTCCGGAACCTGCCGCAGGACCCTCCCCGGGGCCTGCCGACGCAAATAACCGTAACAAACTTTCGAATGATTTTCCAAATAGTTTCTATTGATTTGCCTAAGGCCTCGCAGCGGCTTACCATGAACTCACTATGCATAGCCCTTCGGAGCTGTCGCGGCAGAAGAGATTCGGGCGAATCATCAAAGAACGCCGGGACGAGCTCGGCCTCACCCAACTACAGATCGGTGACCTCGGGGGACCTTCGGCGCCGACCATCCGGAAGATCGAGGACGGCGAGGCGACCATCAGCATGCAGACGCTGAACAAGCTCGACGCCCCACTGCGATGGCTGCCGGGCAGCGCCGCCCGAACCTACGCGGGCGGCGTCCCCGCTGCCGACGAACCCCTGAACGCTCCGCGCGGGGCGGGCGACTCGGTGGTGGCGGGCCCGGACGCGATCCGCTTCGAAATCTCCGATCTCACCGGTCTTCTCGCCGCTTCGGGCAGGCTCACCGACGCCGTCGAGAACGGTCGCACCACCGACCCGCAGGTGGTCGCGGCGATCGCCGAACTCAACCGGGTGGTCTCCAAGCTGTCCGCGCGGTACGCGACCGCCATGCTCGAACGCAATGGCGGACCGGGCAGGCAAGTGCATCCGCTGGTGGAGATGGCCTTCGCGCACCTGCTCGCGATCCCAGCGGAGGCCAGCGAGCCCGGCGAGCTACAGGAACGCCGGTACCGCCGTTGGCTGGCCGGTCGATCGGAGGATGTCGATGCGGCGACCGAAGCCCGATTCCGCGCACGCTGGCTGGCGGCAAACATGGCGACGACAACGGATCGAAACGGCGAGTGACGAGGCAGCCATGACCGACAACGCACCCGACCGCTTGGCACTCGCGCTGAGCCGCAAGATCAATCGGCTGTTCGCTGTCGTGCATCCGCGCGACGCGCCGGAACGCAGCGTCGAATCCGTCGCCCTACAGGCGGGCGAACTCCTCGGCCGCCCGGTGCCGCCCGGCTACCTGGCGCGCCTGCGCGACGGCGAATTCGACGACGAGAACGCGGGCGCCGCAGTCGACGCCCAGATCCTCGCCGCGGTGGCGCGTAGCTTCGGCGTGGCCGCCGACTATCTGCTCACCCGTGGCCCCGCCGCCGACGCGATCGACCGGGAACTCGAATTGCTCGCCACCATGCGCGACGCCAACGTCGCCAGCATCGCACTGCGCGGTTCGAACATCGATCGGGCCATGCTCGCCAAGATCATCCAGAGCACGGAAGGGTCGATGCCGCCGAGTCGGTAGCATGCTTCCCTACAGGGCCACTGAGCTTTTGTAGGAGACCGATCACATGGCCATCCAGGCCCGGTTCCGGAGCTTGACCCGGGACCTCCCGATACCCCACCCATGGGACTTGCAGACCTACCTCGATGATGTCGCGGCATACCGGGGCCGCAGCATCAGCCTGTTACCGATCGATACCGCGCTGCTCGCGGGGACCGGATGCGGCACGGGCAGCGGCTTGTGGATCGCGAAGCAGGACAGCGATGTCATCGCCTACGGCGCCGACACCACCGAATGGCACGCCGAGCACATCATCGTGCACGAACTCGGGCACATGCTGCTCGGACACGGGCCGGAGCAGTCCGAGTCCGGTGAGCCATCCACGAGCACGCCGACCGTGGCGGCGGTCGCCGACCTGCTGCCCTCGATCTCGCCCGAGTCGATCGCCCACGTCCTCGGCCGCACCGACTACGGCACCCGGCGCGAACGGGACGCCGAGACTTTCGCCGACATGGTGATGCTGCACGCCATGCGTCCGCCGCGCCGCGACTCACTGCTGCACCGCACGTTCTTCCGCGATCGGCGACGGTGACCTCGCCGGTCCCGGCGCAGATCGCGATTCCGCTGATCGTGTTCGTCGCGGTGGTCGTACTCCTGCGGCGAGTCGTGCTGCACCATGCCACGGTCGATCGACTCCTGAACCGGGCCATGCTGTGGGGTGTCGCCACGCTGATCCTGCTCGAACGCGGCATCGCACCGCAGATCGGCAGTCTGCTGCACCAGCTTTCGATGGGCACGCTCTTGATGGAGGTGGCCGGTCTGTACGGCGCGGCCCGGCTGTGGTCCGGCGCCGACCCCGCCTCCGCCTTCGCCCGGCAGCGGGTCTACGACCTCGCCGGGCTGGCCGGAGCGGCCATCATCCTGGCCGTCGGGACCGCGGCGCGCCAGGATGGACGGCTGGTGGGGCAATCGCTGGACTGGCCAACGGTAGTGGTGTGGTCGATCCTGTGGATTCCGCTGTTCGCCGCCGGCCGGCTGTCCTGGCGCGCGGCGGTGCGCGAGCTGCGCTCGGACGAATCGGGCATCGCGGAACGGATCGTCTACGGCACCCTGCTGGCCACGCTCGTCGTCGGGTCCGGAGGCCTGGTCATCTCCGCGATACAGCTAGCAGGGCCCGGTGCGACGGCCGACCCCGCGTTGGCGCGGTGGGCCGCACCGACTTTCGCCGTCTCCGCGCTCGGCGCGGCGCTGCTGGCCGTGCCGCTGATCGCGTGGTTGCGGGCCCGCGTGGGCTTGGACCGCGCCGGACGATACTGCCGGCGCCTGCGGCCACTGTGGCGTGACCTGACCGCGGCGGTACCGGAGGTCGTGCTCGAGCCGGGTCCGCAGGCGGCCGGATCCGACGCGCGGCTGATCCGCATGACGGTCGAGATCCGCGACGCCCTGATGCACCTGCGGCACTATCTGCCCGAGGAAGCGGCCGGCGCCGATCACGTCGAACAGATCCAGCGCGCCATCGCCGCGAGATCGAGCGGCGCGGCGGTGCGGACGCGGCGGTCGGGCCATACCGCGGGGCCGCCCGTCGGCGATATCGATTCGGATCTGCGGCTGTTGCTCGCGATGGCACGCGAGTGGCCGCAGGGCGCGAAAGACGTCTCGACATGATTCTCCGGGCACCCAGCCGGTGAGCTGAATGCCCGGAGAAGTGGGGACGGGTGGTTTCCGTTCCGTCAGGCCAGGCGGATCAAGCCGTAGTCGAAGGCGTGACGGCGGTAGACCACCGAAGGCCGGTCGGTCTCCTTGTCGTGGAACAAAAAGAAGTCGTGGCCGACGAGTTCCATCTGATACAGCGCGTCGTCGACGGACATCGGTATCGCTGGGTGTTCTTTCGTGCGCACGATGTGGCCGGGGCCCGCCTCGTAGTCCGGCTCGCGCCCCTGCTCCAGGTGGGTGTGCGCGGCATCGGACTCGGTGAGCCGCTCGAACAGCGTGTCATCCACCAGATCGGCGGTGGCCTGGGCGACCGACAGCGGCGTCTTGTCGCCGTAGTGCACGCGGCGCCGATCCTTGGTGCGACGCAGCCTGCTCTCCAGCTTCGCGGTCACCGACTCGAAGGCGGCGTAGAAGCTGTCCGCGCAGGCCTCGGCCCGCACGACGGGACCCTTTCCGCGCGCGGTGATTTCGACGCGCTGACAGTTCTTGCGCTGACGACGGTTGCGTTCGTGGAACAACTCCACGTCGAAGAGGAAGATCGATGGATCGAAGCGTTCTAATCGGGAGAGTTTTTCCGCGACGTAAATACGAAAATGGTCGGGCACCTCGACGTTGCGTCCCTTCACCACGATGTCGCCGCGTGGCGCCCGTGGTCGTTCCGCCGTGGGTTGCTCCGGTGCTTCCTGGGTGCCGGAGTCCAGCACCGAAGGAGCGGGATCTTTCACTGAAGGTCGTGAAGAAGTCGTCACGCGTACCTCCCGGATCTGGCCGCACCGACCGATTCCAGTGCGGCGGGATTGAGCCGTGCCGATCGACAATTACTCGGCACAAGTTGTCCGAGGCGCCACCTCCAAACTTGCGGTTCGGGTGTGTGTCCGCGACGCTAGTCCGCCGACGCGCTGATCGCCAGTGTTCACGCAAATTTCCCGGAGTCAAGCAACACAAGTAACCAGAACGCCATGTGTCGGCAATCCGGCGCGGCGCAGAGCACGCACCGATTCACAGGCCGTGGCACCGGTGGTCAGCACGTCGTCGACCAGCACCATCTCGGCATTCGCCGGTATCCCCCAGTCGGCGACAGGACCGGGGGCGGTGCGCACCCGCCCCTCCAGGTTGCGAGCCCGCTCGGCGGGTGTCAAGCCGACCGAATCTCGCACCCCCCGCCCCACTCGCAACAGTGGCACCACACGGCTGTCCGGTAGCCATTGCGCAGCTACCGACGCCGACCGCAGCACCGGATCGCCGCCTCGGCGCCGCGCCGCCATGCCTCGGCTCGGCGCGGGGACCAGCACCAAAGGACGTCGCGGCGAACGCAACTCGGCGAGCGCGCCCGCGAGCGCGGCCCCGAGTGGCTTCGCCAGATCTCGCCTACCTCGTTCCTTGACCGCGAGCACCGCCCGGCGCGCGGGCCCGGCGTACGGCCCGAGCGCCCAGCACGGGACGCCCGGATCGGTGCGCGGCCACACCCGCACCGGCGGGCCGGCCAGCGTGACGGCGCAGTCGGCACACCAATCGGCTCCGGACCGTCCGCAGCCCGCGCAGGCGGCCGGCAGCACCAGATCGAGCAGGGTTCGCATCGACCGAGTGTGCGCCCATCCCCCGACAAGTTCTCGCTCATGTGGACGACGATGGCGGTATGCCACTGGGCGAGGACGATTACGCGCACCGTCGCCGATGCCCCGACCCCGGAAGCCGCCGACCCGTGAGGAAGTCCGAGGATGGTCTCGGACGTTCGCACCGTGCATTACGCAACCACCGACCCGTCCTGGATCGCCCGCATCCGTGGAGGCCTCCGGCCGGATTCGCGGATCCGCATCACGTTTTCGGGGCCGGAGGAACCCTCAGCCGGGCAGCACGGGGATGGCGTTCGCGCCCAGACCCGGGACCTCACGCCAGTACGGCTGCCCTTGGTCCGGAGCGGAGGTCAGCTCCAGCACCGCACGCGAGTCTGCGACGTACTGGTGGTCCACGCTCGCGCTCACCGAACGCACCGGCGCGGTCAGATTCTGCGACGTCAGCGGGGTCGGCTCCGAACCGTCGACCGAGACCGTGCTGACCGGGTCCACATTGCCCTCGCGCGCGATGATGATCGTGTCCGCGTCGAGCCAGTCCACCGACACCGCGGCCGTGCTGAGCCCGACGCCCACCGGGAGAGCCGAGGTCAGGGCCAGCTTTCCGCCCGGTTGCGGCACCACGACGGCGACATACACCCGGCCGTCCGCGATCATCGCCGCCCGCACGCCGGTCCGGGAGATCCGCAGTTCCGTGATCGGCAGCCGGGGCGCCGTGGCCGAGGAGGCCGCCGTCAGCCCCGAGATGTCGACGTTCTGGACCGATACGTTCCCGGTACCGCGGTCGGTGACCGCGCGGATCACCCGGTCACCGTCGACCACCGCCCATGCCGCGCTGCCGTCCGCGGTCCAGGACGGCCGGGTGATGGTGAAGCCCTCGGCCACCGGAAAGGCGTTGCCGCCGTATGTGCCGACCATCAGGGTGCGCGACGGCACGCCCGGGGGTCTTCCGGCTTCCGCGACCGCGGCGACGAACTGACCGTCCGGAGACAACGTCGCCGACTGCAGGTTGTTCACCCCGCCGAAGTAACCGGGGGCGGGGTTGATGCCACCGTTCTCGGCGATCTGCACCAGCCCGCCGCCGCGCAGGGCGTGCAAGCCGGTCTGATTGCGCGCGAAGGCGGCCGGATTGAACTGCTGTACGTCGGCCACGCTCCATCCGTTCGCGGCGAACCGCTCGTCCAACGGCTTGCCGTCGGCGAGCAGCACGTACGGCCCGAGGATGTCGGCGCTGGACAACGTGAGCACCACTTGCGCGGCCAGGAGTTCGCGCTCGCGCGGGTTCAACGCCGACGCGCCGGTAAAGTCGATCTTGACGCCGCCGAGACCGATGCCGACGCCGTCGGGGTCACCGTTGGCCTTGGTGATCGCCCCGCGTAGCGCGATCGGCGGCGTCAGCTGGCTGCGCAGCACCGATGCGAGCGCGGGCTGCGGCCCCTCGAGCAACGAGGCGAGCAACCGCTGGGCCAGCTGGGCTTTCGGCACCGAGAGCCAGCGCAGATCCGGGACGGCCATATTGCCGCTCGGATCGATGAAGTACAGCACGTAGCGGCGGTAGGACTTGAAGAACGCGGTGGAGTCCATGACGACACCGTCGGGCAATTCATCGATGCGCCACTCGCCGTTGATCTTGGTCAGCTCGATCTTGTTCTCGACGAAGGGGATGTCGTCGTTGGGGCGGTAGCCACCGTCGGCGGACAGCTCCCCCACCTTGCGCGCGCGGATCAGATAGTTGGCCTTGTCCCCGGAGCGCGACTCCCGCAGGGTGTCGGGCTTCTCGACGATGACGGTGCCCGCCGCGTCGTCCCACTGGGTGGAGGCCGCGGGAGTCATGTACTGCCGGGCGGCCAGATGCCGGTTGGCGGGATCGGCGGTGGCCTGGAGGAAATCGCGCAGCAGCAGATCGGGATCGCGATTGGCGACCGGTGGCGGCGGTCCCTCGGAGGTGGGCTCCCGGTTGATGGTGCCCAGCGCCTCCGGAGCGGAGGACTCGGGCAGGCTGGCGCAGGCGGTGAGCGGCACCACGACCGCGAGGACCGTCGCCACCAGCACTGTCAGTCGCCGCCTTCGCGCAGATCTGACACGCATTCTCATGACTGTATGTCCCCCGGCTCCCGCGCCCCGCCGCGCCCGGACTGCGCCGACTCCGATGCCGATGAGCCGTTCGTTCCGGACCCGCGCGCCTCTTCGGTCGAGGCGGTGTCGGTGGGCGGCGTGCTGTCGGCGGGGGCGTGCGGTTCACTCGCACGAGCCTCCGGCCCGCCTTCCCCGCCCCTGCTGTCTCCTTCATCGCCGCCCGGCTCGTAGCCGTCCGGCTCGATCTCGTGTTCCGAACGCTCGCCGCCGGGCGCTGTCTCGGAGTCACCGTGCCGCGCACCGATCGGATCGGATGTGGCCGGCTCCGCGCCATGCGGCACGGCATTCGTCACCTGCGCGGCCCCCGAAACGGTCGGGTCGTGGCGCCGCGCGGCCGCAGCGTCCGGTCCGGCGACCGGTGGCGCCGTCTCCGGTTCGGCGGGCGGTTCCGGCTCGACCACGCGCATCGATTTGCGCGCCGGTTCCAGCGGAAGCGGGCTCTGGCCGAGCTTCTTGCCGCGTACCAGCGGCAGCGTCAGGCGGAAGCTCGCGCCGAGCCCGGCCTCGCCCCAGGCCTCGAGCTTGCCCTCGTGCAGGTTCGCGTCCTCCACGCTGATCGACAGACCGAGACCCGTGCCGCCGGAGCGGCGCATGCGGGACGGATCCGAGCGCCAGAACCGGTTGAACACCAGCTTCTCCTCGCCCGGCCGCAGGCCGACGCCCTGATCCCGCACGACGACGGCGACGGCGTTGGCCTCGACGTCGCCGCGCATCCGGATCAGCACCGGCTTGCCCTCGCTGTGGTCGATCGCGTTGGCGAGCAGATTGCGCAGCACCCGCTCCACCCGGCGCGGATCGACCTCGGCGACCAGCGGGTCCTCCGGCATATCACTGATCACCTCGACCCCGGCGTCCTTGGCCAGGTGCCGCACGGTGGAGATCGCGGCCCGCGCGCACATCCGCACGTCCAGCGATTCGACCTGAAGTTCGGCGACGCCCGCGTCGTGCCTGCTGATCTCCAGCAGGTCGTTGAGCAGGCCCTCGAACCGATCCAGCTCGTTGACCAGCAACTCGGCGCTGCGGGCCAAAGCGGGGTCGAGGTCGTCGCTGCTGCCGTGGATCAGGTCGGCGGCCATGCGCACGGTGGTCAGCGGGGTGCGCAACTCGTGGCTGACGTCGGAGGTGAACCGGCGCTGCAGATTGCCGAATTCCTCCAGCTGGGTGATCTGGTTGGACAAGCTCTCGGCCATCTCGTTGAACGCCTGGGCCAGCCGCGCCATGTCGTCCTCGCCGCGCACCAGCATGCGTTCCTTGAGCCTGCCGTCGGCGAACCGGCCCGCGATCCGGGCGGCGGAACGGATCGGCAGGACCACCTGCCTGGTGACCAGCGCGGTGATCGCGGCCAGCAACACCAGCAGCACGATGCCGCCGACCAGCATGGTGCCGCGCATCAGCGACAGGCTGCGTTCCTCGTTGGCCAGCGGGAAGATCAGATAGATCTCCAGGGTCGGGATCTCCGCGCTCGGGCTGCCGATGATCAGCGCGCGACCGCGGTAGCCATCCGCGTCGTCGACCGTGGCGAACTGGTAACTGACCTGGTTGCGCTGGACGAACCGGCGCAGTTCGTCGGGCACCTCCTGGATCGGTCCGCGCGGGATCTGCTGCGGCGGCATCCCGCCGATGACGCTCAGCGCCGAATCGAAGCTGCCCGCGGCGCCGGTGGACTGGCCGGTGCCGCCGCGATTGGACAGTGCGTTGCGGGCCTCTTCCAATCGCTGCGGTTGAGCGCCGATGTCGTGCACGCCCGCCAGCTGGCTCTCCACCGTGTTGCGCGCACGGTCCATCTCCTCGACCGCGGCGTTGATCTTCGCGTCCAACAACCGGTCGGTGATCTGACTGGTCAGCACCACACCCAGGATCGTGATGACGATCAGCGACAGCGTCAGCGTGGACACGATGACGCGCAACTGCAGCGAACGGCGCCACAGGTGGCCTAAGGCAATGCCGACCGCTTGGAACCAGGCCACCACCGGAGCCAGCGATCGTTCGAGACGCGTGATCACGCCATGGATCACGGCGGTCCGGCCTTGTAACCGACACCGCGGACGGTCAGCACGATCTCCGGGTTCTCCGGATCCTTCTCGACCTTCGCCCGCAACCGCTGCACGTGGACGTTCACCAGGCGGGTGTCGGCGGCATGCCGGTAGCCCCAGACCTGCTCGAGCAGGACCTCACGGGTGAACACCTGGCGCGGCTTGCGAGCCAGGGCGACGAGCAGGTCGAACTCCAACGGCGTCAGCGAGATCTGCGCGCCGCCGCGGCTGACCTTGTGCGCGGGCACGTCGATCACGATATCGGCGATCGACAGCAGCTCGGCGGGCTCCTCCTCGGTACGGCGCAGGCGCGCCCGCACCCGGGCGACGAGCTCCTTCGGCTTGAAGGGCTTGACGATGTAATCGTCGGCGCCCGATTCCAGACCCAGCACGACATCGACCGTGTCGGTCTTCGCCGTGAGCATCACGATCGGAACCCCGGAATCGGCCCGCAGCACACGGCACACGTCGATGCCGTTCATGCCGGGCAGCATCAGGTCCAGCAACACCAGATCGGGGCGGATCTCGCGAACCGCCGCCAGGGCCTGTGTGCCGTCGCCGACCACGTGCGGGTCGAACCCTTCCCCGCGCAAGACGATCGTGAGCATCTCAGCGAGTGCCATATCGTCGTCGACGACCAGAATCTTCGGCTTCATAACTACTATGTTGTCATCTCCCAGGCCAGGATCGGGCCGCCACGCCAACACTGGTGCGAACCCGAGGCACAGCCAACCTTATCGACCAACGATTTCGGTGATCCGCGCGGCCAGCTCGGCCGGGCCGTCATCGGATCGATAAGTCCACCAGGGTCCGCGCCAGTCGCGTTCGGCCAGCTCACGGTACACCGCGCCGGTCCGGTGCTGCAGACCGCCGTCGCGCTCGTAGGCGTCGAGGGCGCGCTCGGCGTCGAGTTCGCCACGCCTGCGGGCACGCTCGGCCGCGAGCTCGGTGGACACGTCCAGCAACACCTGCAGGGCAGGCGCGGGCAGGGCGAATCTACCGAACTCCAATTCGCCCACCCAATCCACGATTTCACCGTCGGCCGACTGCCCGAGCCGGGCGGCCGAGTAGGCGGCGTTGGAGGCGACATAGCGGTCCAGGAGCACAACATCATTGTCGGCCAACAGCTTCGACAGCTCGTCCCGCGCGTCCGCGCGGTCCAGCGCGAACAGCAGGGCCATGCCGCTGACCGAGCCTGCGAGGTCGCCGTGCGCGCCACGCAGCGCCTCGGCGGCCAGATCGGCGTGCACCGAGACGCGGTAGCGCGGGAAGGCCATCGTCGCGACGCGCAGCCCGCGCCCACGCAGATCGGCGACAACCCGCTCGATCAGCGTCCGCTTGCCCGCGCCGTCGAGGCCCTCGACGGCTATCAGCACTCCCATGACCAGGCAGACTACCCCGCCGCCTACACCTTGCTGACATCGCCTCACCAGCACATATGCCGGCTACTCGGCCGACCGCCACGCCCATCGTCTCGACCCGCGGCTCAGCCCGGCCCGACCGCTGTCAGCCCGTACTCGCCGATCCGGATCACCCCGGCCCCACCAACCTCCCCGACTTGTAGACGGCCTCAGCGAGATGGGTCGGCACCAGCCTCCTCCACCATTGCCAGGGGGATTACGGCGAAGCCTCGTGTCCACCGTCCTCTGGCAGTAAGAGGCCGCCGACACCGTACGGTGCAGGCGGCCTCCAGGAGTTCCGCGGATCAGTAGCGGTAGTGGTCCGGCTTGTACGGGCCCTCGGTGTCGACGCCGATGTACTCGGCCTGGTCCTTGGTGAGCTTGGTCAGCTCGCCGCCGAGCGCTTCGACGTGGATGCGGGCGACCTTCTCGTCCAGATGCTTCGGCAGCCGGTAGACCTCGTTGTCGTACTGCTCGGGCTTGGTCCACAGCTCGATCTGCGCGATCACCTGGTTGGAGAAGCTGTTCGACATCACGAACGACGGATGGCCGGTCGCGTTGCCGAGGTTGAGCAGACGCCCCTCCGACAGCACCAGGATCGAGCGGCCGCTCTCCTTGAAGGTCCACAGGTCGACCTGCGGCTTGATGGTCAGTTTCGTTGCGCCGGAACGCTCCAGCGCCGCCATGTCGATCTCGTTGTCGAAATGGCCGATATTGCCCAGGATGGCCTGGTCCTTCATCGCCTTCATGTGCTCGAGGGTGATGATGTCCTTGTTGCCGGTCGCGGTGATGACGATGTCGGCCTCGCCGATCGCCTTCTCCACGGTCACCACGTCGTAGCCGTCCATCAGCGCCTGCAGCGCGTTGATCGGGTCGATCTCGGTGACCTGCACCCGAGCGCCCTGTCCGGCAAGCGATTCCGCGCAACCCTTGCCGACATCGCCGTAGCCGCAGATCAATATCTTCTTGCCGCCGATGAGCACGTCGGTGCCACGGTTGATGCCATCGATCAGCGAGTGGCGGGTGCCGTACTTGTTGTCGAACTTGCTCTTGGTGACCGAGTCGTTGACGTTGATCGCCGGGAACACCAGCTCGCCCGCCGCAGCGAACTGGTAGAGCCGCAGCACGCCGGTGGTGGTCTCCTCGGTGACGCCGCGCACGGACTCGGCGATCTTGCTCCACTTGCCCCGGTCGGTCTCGAACCGCTCACGCAGCAGGTTCAGGAAGACCTTGTACTCGGCCGAGTGGTCCTCGTCCTCCGGCGGCACCACGCCCGCCTTCTCGAACTGCGCGCCGCGCAGCACGAGCATGGTGGCGTCGCCGCCGTCGTCGAGGATCATGTTGGCCGGCTCACCCGGCCAGGTGAGCATCTGCTCGGCGGCCCACCAGTACTCCTCCAGCGTCTCGCCCTTCCAGGCGAACACCGGGGTGCCCTTGGGCTCCTCGACGGTGCCGTTCGGGCCGACGACCACGGCGGCGGCCGCGTGGTCCTGGGTGGAGAAGATGTTGCAGGAGGCCCAGCGGACCTCGGCACCGAGGCTGGTCAAGGTCTCGATCAGCACCGCGGTCTGCACGGTCATGTGCAGCGAGCCGGAGATGCGCGCGCCCTGCAGCGGCCGCACCTCGGCGTACTCACGGCGCAGCGCCATCAGACCGGGCATCTCGTGTTCGGCCAGACGGATCTCTTTGCGGCCGAAATCGGCCAGCGACAGATCCGCCACCTTGTAGTCGATGCCGTTGCGGACATCGGCGGTCAACGACGTGCGTGCGGGAAGTTCTGAGGTGGTCATCAGCCTCTCCTGGTTCGGCAGGTACCGAGGCAAGGCTAGTCGCTCACGGCCGGGTGCGGACCACGCGGCCGTCCCTGCCGGCTCGGCCCGGCGTGAACCGGGGCGCCGACGCTCCTGTCACGCGGTGGCCCCGCGAGCCGCCAGGATGCGGCGGCGCTTGCGCGGCTGGATGTTCGCCAGGGTGACGTCGCCGCCGTAGTGGGCGAGGACCCGGTCGTCCATCATCCAGCGCCACAGTGGCGGAATGGCGGCCAGCACGATCATGGCGGCATAGCCGGCGGGCAGTTGCGGGGCCTGTTCGGAGGTGCGCAGGGTCTGGTAGCGACGGCCCGGGTTGGCGTGGTGATCGCTGTGGCGCTGCAGGTGGAACAGGAAGATGTTGGTGACCAGATGGTCGCTGTTCCAGCTGTCGCGCGGTGAGCAGCGGGCGTACATGCCGTTCGGGCGGCGCGCCCGCAGGAGGCCGTAGTGCTCGACGTAGTTCACCGTCTCCAGCAGACCGAAGCCGATCACGGCCTGCAACAACAGCCAGGGCAGCACCTGGTAACCGAACACCGCGATCAGGGAGCCGAACAGCACGAGCGTCATCGACCAGGCCTGCAGGATGTGGTTGTGCACGCTCCACCAGCCCTTGTCCTTGCGCGCGAGCCGGTCGCGCTCGAGCGTGATCGCCGAGCGGAAACTGCCGGATACGCTGCGGGGCAGGAACTCCCACAGCGACTCGCCCAGCCGGGCGCTGGCCGGATCCTCCGGAGTCGCCACTCGCACGTGATGGCCGCGGTTGTGCTCGACGAAGAAGTGCCCGTAACCGGACTGGGCGAGCGCGATCTTGGCCAGCCAGCGCTCCAGGTGTTCGACCCGATGCCCGAGTTCGTGTGCGGCATTGATGCCGATGCCACTGACGAACCCGAGGGTGGCGGCCAAACCGAACTTGTCGACCGCGCTCAGTTCGTCCCCGGCCCACATAGAGCTCGCGATGACCAAGCCGATCAGCTGGACCGGGAGCATCAGATAGGTGCACCACCGGTAGTACCGGTCGTTGGACAGCAGCTCGTAGTCCTCGTCCCGCGGATTGCTCCCGTCCACGCCGATCGCCCAGTCCAGCACCGGGATGACGATCAGCACGATGATCGGGCCGATCCACCAGAAGACCTCGGCGCCGGTGTGCAGCACCAGTTGTGACGGCAGCAGTGCCGACGACGGCGCGAGCAAGCCGAGAACCCACAGATGGCGTTTGGGATCGGGCGATCCCGCCGGTTTGCCAACCGTTTGCACTTTTGCTCCACTCAGAGAAGACCCGAACACCGTCGCCTGAGAATACTTGTTGACTTGTGGTCCGTTACAACGATGCCGTCGGTTGAGACGTGATCGCTATTACAAGCCGGGCAGTCTGTTTTCAATGTGCTGCATATGCGCCGAGTCGCGAGCCGGTTGCCCGCAAGGGCTCAACTTCGTACTCGCGCGGCGAGGATCGCTTCGACGTAGGGACTCAGCAGCGCGCTCAGCTCCGCGGGCGCGTCCCGCCCCGGACCGGGCGGAGTGGGAATGTAGCTGAGGGCGATTCGCACCAGCGCGTGCGCGATGACGTCGGATTCGGCCGCCGTCGACGCCACCCAGCTGTGCTGAAAGGCGCGCGACAGCCGCTCGGTGGCATGCTCCTGCAACGGTGCCGCATCGAGAGTGATCAGGCGCAGCAGATCCAGCTTGACCTCGCCCGCGACCAGCGACTGCACCAGCGGGTCGGACGCCGCGTCGAAGAAGAAGTTCGCCATCCCGTCGCGGAACGCCGCGCGGACGTCACCGACATTGCCGTTGATGGCGGCGTCGACATGATCGACCAGGAAGTCGGCCAGGCGCAGGGCGTAGGCCTGGGTCAGGCCACTGCGCGAGCCGAATTCGTTGTACAGCGTCTGCCTGCTCACGCCGGCCCTGGCCGCGACGTCACCGAGCGTGATCTTGGACCAATCCCGCTCGGTGAGCAGCTCGCGCATGGCGTCCAGGACCGACGTCCGCAGCAGGTCCCGCGCGGCCTCCTGGTAGGGAATCCTGGTTCCGTTGCGCGGCATACCCGCGACACTGTCACGGGCGCCTGCCGCAGTCAAAATCTCACGACCGTTCGATTTCGACCATGTAGAAATCCGCCTTGGCGGCGCCGCAGTCCGGACAGGTCCAGTCGTCGGGGATGTCGTCCCAGCGGGTCCCCGGCGCGATGCCGTCCTCCGGCCAGCCCTCGGCTTCGTCGTATTCGAAGCCGCACTGGATGCATTGATAGAGCTTGTACTCGGGCGCATCCGCCTCCCGGCCGCCGCCCCTCATGGAATCGCTCTGTGATGCTGTACTCATTGCGTGGCCCCTATCGGCTCGAAATCGATCTTCTCCCGCACACCGCAGTCCGGACAGCACCAGTCGTCCGGCACCGCGTCCCACCGGGTGCCCGGCGCAAAGCCCTCATGTGGAGCGCCTTTTGCCTCATCGAAGACGTAGTCGCAGACGGGGCAGCGATACGCGCTCACGCGGCCTCCTTCGAGGCATCGGCGGAGGCCGTCGCGGTCACGCTCCGCCGCCGCCTCCGGTCTCGGACGCTCATGCCGTGGCCTTTCCCGTCTGATCGACGCCGTAACGCGCCAACACCTTGTCCCGCTTGCCCGGATCGATGTTGGCGCGGGTGATGTCGCCGTCGTAGTGCGCGAGTACCCGCTTGTCCATGACACGACGCCACAGCGGCGGGAAGTAGGCGAGCAGGATCATGCTGGCGTAGCCGCTCGGTAGATTCGGCGCGCCGTCCCAGCTGCGCAACGTCTGGTAGCGCCGGGTCGGGTAGGCGTGGTGGTCGCTGTGCCGCTGCAGGTGGTACAGGAAGATGTTGGTGACGATGTGGTCGCTGTTCCAGCTGTGCACGGGGGCGGGCCGCTCGTATCGGCCACTGGCCGTGCGCTGCCGCACCAGGCCGTAGTGCTCCAGATAGTTGACCGCCTCCAGCAGGCTGAAACCCACCACCGCCTGCAGGATCAGGTACGGCAGCAGTTCGATGCCGAACACCGCGATCAAGACCGCGAACAGCGCCGCCGACATCAGCCAAGCGCTGAACACTTCGTTGCGCAGGCTCCACGGCTTCTTGCCGAGCCGGTCCAGCCGGGCCTTCTCCAGATGCCAGGACGACTTCAGGCTGCCCCACACGGTGCGCGGCCAGAAAGCCCAGAACGTCTCCCCCAGCCGGGAACTAGCCGGATCCTCCGGCGTCGCGACGCGCACGTGGTGGCCGCGATTGTGCTCGATGTAGAAGTGCCCGTAACAGGACTGGGCCAGCGCGATACGCGACAGCCAGCGCTCCAGGTCGACCTTCTTGTGGCCGAGTTCGTGTGCGGTGTTGATGCCGATGCCGCCGATCATGCCGACGGTGATCGCCAGGCCGATCTTGTCCACCACGTGCAGCCCACCGTCGATGCCGAGCCAGCTCACGTCGTCGGCGGTGATCAGGTAGGCCGCCATCACCAGCGTGGCGTACTGGAACGGCAGGTACAGGTAGGTGAGGTAGCGGTAGTACTTGTCGTTCTCCAGGTACTCCATCACCTCGTCGGGCGGGTTGTCGCCGTCCGGGCCGAAGAAGACGTCCGCGATCGGGATCAGCACGTAGACCAGGATCGGCCCGAGCCAGAACGGCACCTGCGCGAGGCGATGCCAGCCGAACTCGTTCAATGCCCAGATCACCGGCAGACCGAGGGTGAACAGGCCGGTCGGGGCGAACAACCCCCACAGCCACATATAGCGCTTGCGGTCCCGCCAGGCCGGCACCTCGACCGGCTGCGCGGACATGTCGGCGTGCGTCGACATCGTCGTCTCCATTCCGAACGGCACGTCAGCTGTGACGTGCATTACTTCGCTAATGGACGATAGACGGACATTTGTCGCTTGTCTAGACAAATGGGTCAATTTGTAAACCGGGTACGAGTGCCGCGAGCCCCGGTCGGGTATCTCTGCGACCGGGGCTGGGCTTTCGAAGGGGACGCGGCTGGCTCACCGCAGCAGAACGTCGGCGTCGGCGGGTAGGGCGTCTACCGGCCACCAGCGCAGGTCGGTGGATTCGTGGCTGCGGACCGGGATCGCGTTCGCGGGGGCGGTGATGCGGAACAAGAGGTCCAGGTGCCTGGTGGGCGTGCCGAGCGAACAGGTGATGGGATGTGCCTGCGCGCCGTAGAGGCCTGGATGCAGGCGCAGGTCCGCGATGCCGGACTCCTCGGTCGCTTCGCGCAGCGCGGCGCCCGCGACCGTCTCGTCCCGCTCCTCGCAGTGGCCGCCGAGCTGGATCCAGCGCCCGACCCGCGGATGCAGGGTGAGCAGCACCTCGCGAGCGTCGTGGGAGAAGACGACCGCGGAGGCGGTGATGTGGCCCGGCGCGTGCTCGCGCAGGCAGCCACGCGGCGCGGAGCCGAGGAAGGCCAGCATCGCCTCACGCAGCGATCGCTCCGGATCGGTCGCGGGACACCAGGTCTCGAGCAGTTCGATCGCCGAGGCGTGCAGCGATTCCGCGCTCACCGGTGACCCGCGCCGACACCGGAAGCGATCCGTCCGCTCACAGCTCGACCAGCCCGGAGCCCGCGCTCGGCGCCTGCCGCGGGGTCAGCTCCTCGAGCGGATGACCGATGGCGACGGCGCCCAGCGGACTCCAGTCCCCGGCCAGGCCCAGAACTTCACGGGCGACCTCCGGCGCGAAGATCGTCGACCCGATCCAGCAGCTGCCGATTCCCTCGGTGGCCAAGGCGACCAGCAGTCCCTGCACCGCGGCGCCCACCGCGACGGTGAACATGGTGCGCTCGTCGGCCCGCCTGCGCTCGTCCGGGTAATCGTGCGCACCGTCGGGCACGCAGAACGGGATGATCACCTCGGGTGCGTCGAACAGGATGCGCCCGCGCGCGACCCTGCGCTCGATCCGCTCCGGCGCCACGCCGTCCGCGGTCAGATCCGCGCGCCACTTCTCCGCCATCGCCTGGAGCAGCCGAGTGCGCAGTTCCGGCGTGCGCAGCCACACGAATCGCACGGGCCGCGTGTGGTGGGGAGCGGGCGCGGTCAGCGCGACCGACACCGCGGAGCGGATGCGCTCGGGATCGACGGGCGCGTCGGAGAACTGGCGGATCGAGCGACGCAGGAGGATCGCCTCCTTGCGACCGCGTTCGATCGCCTCCGCGGTGCCCAGCCAGAACAGGTCGTCGCTGCCGCCGCGCAGCAGATCGGTGGCGGCGGATCCGTCGTCGACGATCGGCAGCCCGCGCACCACGGCTACCGGGACACCGCCGAGCTTGCCCTTGACCAGGTCAGCGGCCGCGGCCAGCTCGTCGGCCACGGCCACCTGGGTGACGAACAACTCGTTGCCCTGGCCGTCGACCGCACCCGCGTAGTCGTGCAGCACCCGCAGGCCCGCGGCGCCGATGGCCGCGTCGGTCTGCCCGTTGCGCCAGGCCCGGCCCATCGTGTCGGTGACGACCACCGCGACGGTCACGCCCAGCCGTGCGGCGAGCGCGGCACGCAGCGCCTTGGCGCTGGCGTCCGGGTCGGTGGGCAGCAGCACGAGCTCGCCCTGTTCGACGTTCGAGCCGTCGACGCCGGAGGCCGCCTGCACGATGCCCAGCTTGTTCTCGGTGATCAAGGTGCGGCCCTTGCGCGCGAGCACCCGCACCGCCTCCTGGTCGACGAGCCCGCGCCGGACGGCGTCGCGCTCCTCCGGGTCCAGCGGCGCTTCCACGATGCGCCCCTCCACTTTGGCGACGATCTTGCTGGTGACCACAAGCACGTCACCGTCGGCCAGCCAGGGCGCGCAGCGGGCGATCTGCTCGGCGAGGTCGTCACCGGGCCGGAATTCGGGCAGCCCGGTGATGGGCAGGATGCGCAACTCTCCGGCCGCGTGGTCGTTCGGTGTGCTCACAGGGCGACTCCAGCGAGATCCAGCGCCTGACGCACCATTTCGGCGGTGGTCGGCGGGTCGGTCATCAACAAGGGCACGCTGCGCACCTCCACCCCCGGCACCTCGGCGGTGTCGGTGCTGTGGATAAGCCAGCCGTCCAGGATTCCGGTGGCCGAGCGGGCGCCGTAGTACCGGCCGATCGCCTCGGCCGTGGTCTCCACCCCGATCACCGAGAGGCACTCGTCGGCCATACCGCGCAACGGCTTCCCGTCGATCACGCCGGACACGCCGATGACCTTGGCCGCGGTGGTGCGCAGCGCGCCGCGGATACCGGGCACGGCGAGGATGGCGCCGATGCTCACAACCGGGTTCGACGGCGCGAGGAGAACCACGTCGGCGGATTCTATGATTTCGATCACATTTGGGGCAGGTTTGGCTTCATCGGCGCCAATTGTGGCGAATCCATGGGTGTCGATGTTCGCGCGGTAGCGAACCCACCACTCTTGAAAATGGATCGCGCGCCGTTCGCCAGGGTTGTCCGGATCGGTCACCACGACATGCGTTTCGCAGCGATCGTCGGTTGCCGGGATCAGTTTCACGCCGGGCTGCCACCGGTTACACAGCGCATCGGTCACCGTCGAGAGCCGGTATCCGGCGCGCAACATTTCGGTCCGGATCAAGTGCGTGGCGATATCGCGGTCCCCCAAGCCGAACCAGTCCGGCTGGGCGTGATACTTCGCGAGCTCCTCCTTGGCATGCCAGGTCTCGCCGACGCGACCCCAGCCGCGGTCGGTATCGATACCTTCGCCGAGGGTATACATGCAGGTGTCGAGGTCGGGGCAGATCCGAAGGCCGTGCATCCAGACGTCGTCGCCGACGTTCACGATCGCGGAGACGTCCGCCTCGGGCAGCAGCTCCCGGACGCCCTGAAGGAAACGCGCGCCACCGACGCCGCCGACCAGCACGGCGACCCGGGGTCCGTTCGCGGGCGTGGCGTCCGCTTGTTGTCCAGTCACATCCGCACAGCCTATGCGCTGGCGTGGCGGCTCCCGTTCGCGGCAAATTTGCTGTTTATTTGCTATTGCAGATCACAAGATCGTCTCGGAATGCGGCTGCGGATAGTAACGGAATAGCGACGGCGGCTTGACCATCGACGCGTCCGGCGTGTCTAATCACAGTCATGTCATTCCGGGTTCGCGCGAGAGATGAACGCGCGAACGATATTTCGAACACATGTTCGCATCGGTGTGACAAGCTCGGGGACGTCCGCGGGACAACGTCGCGGGGTATGGCCGTCGGTGCATGTGTTGGTCCGACGGAAAGAATCATTCTGCGCTAACACACAGTGAGGAGGCGGAGCGATGGCCAATGAGATGGTCTCGCCGACCGATTCCACAGCAGGCGCAGCACGTGGCGTCTGCGCAGACAACGGCGGCTGGAAGGACCAAGAGGGGGGTGACGGAGTCACGACGCCCCGGCTCAGCCTGGTCGTGACCGGCTTCGACGAGATGTTCGAATCCATCGAGGAGCAGTGGCAGGAGCGCGCCCTGTGCGCGCAGACCGATCCGGAGGCGTTCTTCCCCGAGAAGGGCGGCTCCACCCGTGAGGCCAAACGGATCTGCATGGGCTGCGAGGTACGCGACGAGTGCCTGGAGTACGCGCTCGCGCACGATGAGCGCTTCGGCATCTGGGGCGGCCTCTCCGAGCGGGAGCGCCGCCGCCTCAAGCGCGGCATCGGCTGACAGACGTACGCGGCGCCCGGAGCCGCCCGCCCACCAGGGCGCTCCGGGCGCGCGCGACACGAACGGAGAATTCGCACCGCCTCGGTGCGGACGGCCGCACCCCGCTGGCCTAAGTTTTGTCTCATGGCACGTTCCCGTAAGCGTCGACCGCCGACCGCGCGGTCGGTGATCCGCCGTGGCCGCGGAGTACGCGGGCCGATGCTGCCACCCACCGTTCCCGCTTGGCGAACCCGCGGCCAGAAGTTCGACCGGCTGGTGCTGGAGGCGTTCGCCCCCTTGGACTCCCGCTGGCACGACCGGCTCACCAAACTCGACATCGCGGTCGATGATGTCCCGAAAATTCGTCCACTGCACCCCGATTCGGTCACCTGGCCGGACGAGGTCGTCGCCGACGGCCCGGTACCCCTCTCCCGGCTCATCCCGGCCGGCGTCGACCGGCACGGCGCGGCGACCAGGGCGCGGGTGGTGCTGTTCCGCAAGCCGCTCGAACTGCGCGCCAGCGACCCCGACGATCTGGTGGATCTGCTGCGCGAAGTGCTGGTCCAGCAGGTCGCGACCTACCTCGGCGTCGACCCGGACGTGATCGATCCGGAAGCCGAGTGAGTCGCACCCATCCACGCGACGGCGGTCCTCGAATGTCGTTGCGGGGCAGGCGCGGGGCACGAGCACGGGTAGGCCGGTCGGCCGCTGGGTATCCCTGGACATCCACTCCGCGACAGGCCACTCACGTGCGCGTACGGGACACCGACGTTCGCGCGTCCGGAAGATGTCGACCAGACGCCGCAGCGCGCGTCGCGCGCACTGCGGGACGCCGTGCTGCCTTCGTTTCGCAGCGTGCGGACCGAGATTCTTCAAGCGTGTCTGTCCCCATCGACGCGCCAGGGGGGTTACTCTCATCGGCGTGATTCCCATGCGTCGTTGCTGCCGACCAGGCTGCAAGAATCCGGCCGTTGCGACGCTCACCTATGTGTACTCGGATTCGACGGCGGTGGTCGGACCACTCGCGACGGTCGCCGAACCGCACTCCTGGGATCTCTGCGAAACGCACGGCTCACGCATCACCGCTCCGAAAGGCTGGGAACTGGTTCGCCACGAAGGCGGATTCTCCTCCAGCACACCGGACGACGACGATCTGACCGCGCTCGCCGAGGCGGTGCGGGAAGCCGGGCTCCGCCGCCGCCCGCCGGAGCGCGAGCAGCGCGGGTACCACGACTACTCCCCCCCGCCGCCGCGCACCACGCGAACGGGGCGCCGTGGCCATCTGCGCGTCCTGCCCGACCCGCCGTCCTGATCGACGAGGACGGTGTCGGACCGGTCCGGCGCAACCACTAGGGTGTTGGGCATGACAGTCGCCCGCTCTGCCGAATTCGTGAACGCGGTGATCAAGGCTTACGACGTTCGCGGCGTGGTCGGTGAACAGATCGACGCGGAATTCGTCAAGGACGTCGGCGCCTCCTTCGCCCGGCTGATGCGCGCCGAGGGCGCGCACCGGATCGTCATCGGACACGACATGCGGGACTCCTCGCCCGCGCTGTCGGCCGCCTTCGCCGACGGCGCGCTCGGCCAGGGCCTGGACGTGGTGCACATCGGCCTCGCGTCGACCGATCAGCTGTACTTCGCTTCCGGACGCTTGGACTGCCCGGGCGCCATGTTCACCGCCAGTCACAACCCGGCCCGGTACAACGGCATCAAACTGTGCCGCGCGAAAGCCCTTCCGGTCGGGCAGGACACCGGCCTGGCCACCATCAAGAACGAGTTGATCGAGGGCGTGCCCGGGTACGCGCGCGAGCGCGGCGCCGCGACCGAACTGGACCTGCTGGCCGAGTACGCGGAGTTCCTGCGCGGCCTGGTGGAGCTCGGCGGCATCCGGCCCCTCACCATCGCGGTGGACGCGGGCAACGGCATGGGCGGGCACACGGTGCCCGCGGTGCTGGGCGCGCTGCCCCAGGTGAAGGTCGTGCCGCTGTACTTCGAGCTGGACGGCAGCTTCCCGAACCACGAGGCCAACCCGCTCGACCCGGCGAACCTGGTGGACCTGCAGAAGCTGGTCGGCGAATGCGGCGCGGACATCGGCTTGGCCTTCGACGGCGACGCCGACCGCTGCTTCGTGGTCGACGAGAACGGCCAGCCGGTGTCGCCGTCGGCGATCACCGCCCTGGTCGCCGAACGCGAACTGGCCAAGGAGCCCGGCGCGGCGATCATCCACAACCTGATCACCTCCCGCGCGGTGCCGGAGCTGGTGCACGAGCTGGGCGGCACGCCGGTGCGCACCCGGGTCGGCCACTCGTTCATCAAGCAGGAGATGGCCGCCACCGGAGCGGTGTTCGGCGGCGAGCACTCCGCGCACTACTACTTCCGCGACTTCTGGGGCGCCGACTCCGGAATGCTCGCGGCGCTGCACGTGCTGGCCGCGCTCGGCGAGACGGACCGGCCGGTCTCGGAACTGATGGCGTCCTACGCGACCTACGCGGCCTCCGGCGAGATCAACTCCACCGTGGCCGACGCCGCGGCGCGGACGTCGGCCGTGGTGGACGCCTTCGCGGACCGGGCGCACTCGGTGGACCGGCTGGACGGGGTGACCGTGCAGCTGGCCGACAACGCCTGGTTCAACCTGCGCGCGTCGAACACCGAGCCGCTGCTCCGGCTGAACGTCGAGGCCCGATCGGCGGAGGAAGTAGACGCACTCGTGACCGAGATCTTGAGCATCGTGCGCTCCTGACTGGAATAGTGGAATCACAGGCCTTGGATTCGCCCGGCTCGGTCTCGGTGTGGCAGCTGGACCGGGTGGGCGCGGGGGCGGAAAAGATACAGCGCGATGAGGGGAGGTGGGACGCCCGATGATCGCTGGAACACCGGTGCTCGACCTCGACGATGCCGCTTCACTCGAGGCCGCCGACGCAGGCGGCGCCCTTCGCTCGGCCGCTTCCGGTGGCGCCCAGGTGCGCGCCACCGCGGCCGCCGTTGGTGAGCAGGCGCTCGCCCGATTGGCCGATCTGCGGCCGCGCAGCGTGGTGCTGGTCTCCGGTTCCGGACGTGCCGCGCGTGCCGCCGGACTGCTCGTGGCCGCACTCGGGGACCGCGCGGGCCTGCCCGTCGTGCCCGCCACCGCCCTCCCACCGTGGGTGGGGCCGCTCGACGTCGTCCTGGTCTCCGGTGACGACGCGGGTGATCCCCGCCTGATCGAGGCCGTCGACCGGGCGCTGCGCCGCGGCGCCGAGGTGGTCGTCGCCGCGCCGCACGAGGGGCCGCTGCGTGCCGCCGCGGCCGGTCGCGCCGCCGTTCTGGAACCCAGGGTGCAGGTGCTCGGGCACAACCGCCTGTTGCGCTTCCTGGCGGCCGGAATCGCGGTCCTGCGCGCGGTCGACCCCCAGCGCACCGGACCCGCCGTGCCCGAACTCGCCGAGCTGGCCGACGTGCTGGACGCGGAGGCGCTGCGCGACAGCCCGCACAACGAGGTCTTCCGCAACCCCGCCAAGACGCTGGCCGCCCGGATGCAGCAGCGGGGCATCGTGCTCGCGGGCGATTCGCCCGCCGCCGCCGAACTGGCCGAGCACGGCGCCGAGGTGCTGCTGCAGACCGCGGGCAAGGTGGCCACCGCGGTGGATCTGGCCGAGGCCGTGACGGCGCGGCCCCGGATCGCCGAGGCGGCAGGCGAATCCGCGCCCGGCTTCGACCCGATGTTCCACGACGAGGAGCTGGACGGCCCCGCGCCCGTGGAGCGCATCCGGGTGTTCGTGCTCAGCGCCGATCGCGATCGCGCGGCCGCGCGCCGCCGCGTCGCGATCTTCGGCGGCGGTGGACCCAACCTGGTGGACGCCGATCTGGTGAACGCCGACGTCGATCTGCTGCACACCGAGATGACCGACCCGGCCGCTCCCGCGCAGGCCCGGCCCGATGAGCCCGCGCAGGCGAACGGCACCGAACTCGAGCAGCTCGCGGTGCTCGCGGTGCGACTGGAGATGGCCGCCGCCTACCTGCGGCTGATCGGCGCGCGGACCGCCGCGACCGACGGCCAGGGGCAGTACGGGGGCAGCTACTAGTGCACGAACTCGTTGGTGCGCTGCGCTCGTATGCCTGGGGCTCGCGCACCGCGCTCGCTCAGCTGTGCGGCAGGCCGGTGCCGTCGGCGCATCCGGAAGCCGAATTGTGGTTCGGCGCCCACCCGGCCGACCCGGCGTACGTCCGGATCGGGGAACGCTCCACCTCGCTGCTGGAGCTGATCGCCGCCGACCCGGACCGGGAGCTCGGCTCGGCCGCAACCCGATTCGGCGAGAAACTGCCGTTCCTGCTCAAGGTCCTGGCCGCGGAGGAGCCGCTGTCGCTGCAGGCGCACCCGAGCACGGAGCAGGCGCGGGCCGGCTTCGGCCGGGAGAATCTGGCCAAGGTGCCGTTGGATTCGCCCCTGCGCAACTACCGCGACGAGAATCACAAACCCGAGCTGGTCGTCGCGCTGGAGCGGTTCGAGGCATTGGCCGGTTTCCGCGAGCCGCACCGCACCGTCGCATTGCTGCGCGCGCTTGCGGTGGACGGTTTGCGCTCCTATTGCGAACTCCTTGCGGCGCAGCCGGATTCCGCGGGCCTGCGCACCCTGTTCACCACCTGGATCACGCTGCCGCAGCATGTGCTCGCCACGTTGCTGCCCGAAGTGCTGGACGGCTGCGTGCGATATCTGTCCGGCAAGGGCGCGCGCGAGTTCACGGCCGAGGCGCGCACGACGCTCGAACTGGCCGAGGCATACCCCGGCGACGCCGGTGTGCTGGCGGCGCTGCTGCTGAACCGGGTGACGTTGGAGCCGGGCCAGGGCTTGTTCCTCGCGGCCGGGAATCTGCACGCCTACCTGCGCGGGGTGGGGGTGGAGATCATGGCCAACTCCGACAACGTGCTGCGCGGCGGCCTCACCCCCAAACACGTCGACGTGCCGGAACTGTTGCGCGTGCTGGATTTCGAGCCCATCGGCCTGCCGGTCGTGCTGCCCGAGCCGGCCGGTGACGGATCGGTGCGCTATCGCACGCCCGCCCCGGAGTTCGCGCTGCGCCGCTTCGACCTGGTCGCCGGGTCCGCGCGGGTGCCGCTGACCGCGGCGGGGCCCGGCATCGTGCTGTGCACGGCGGGAACGGTACGCCTGTTCCGAAACGGCTCGTCGCTGGAACTCACTCGCGGCGGCGCGGCGTGGATCTCCGCCGCCGACACCGATATCCGCGCGCAGGCGGTGGACGGTCACGTCCAGCTGTTCTGCGCGTGCGTCGGTGCGACCGGCTGACCGATCCGGAACGCCTGCCCCCAGGTGCCCTAGGCTGATCGCGGGTATCTCGAAAACAGAGAGGACATGCTTCCATGTCGGCTGGCGGTGGCAAGAAGGCGATCATCGCGGCGTTGACCGCGAACGCGGGGATCGCCGTGGCGAAATTCGTCGGTGCGGCGATCACGGGATCGGGGTCGATGCTCGCCGAGGCCGTGCACTCCGTCGCCGACACGGGCAACCAGGGGCTGTTGCTGCTGGGGCAGCAGCGCGCCGCGAAGGAAGCCGACGAGTTGCACCCGTTCGGCTACGCGCGAAACCGCTACTTCTACTCGTTCATCGTGGCGCTGGTGCTGTTCACCCTCGGGTCCGGCTACGCCATCTACGAGGGCATCCACAAGATCCAGCACCCCGAGGAGCTGAGTTCGCCGATCGTGGCGGTCGTCATCCTGTTGCTCGCGATCGCACTGGAGTCCTACAGTTTCGCCACCGCGGTGCGCGAGTCCGCGCCGCTCAAAGGCGACGCGAGCTGGTGGCGGTTCATCCGCAATTCGCGCAGCCCGGAGCTGCCGGTGGTGCTGCTGGAGGACACCGGCGCGTTGATCGGTCTGGTCTTCGCGTTCGCGGGCGTCGGCCTGACCATGCTCACCCACGATCCGATCTGGGACGGCATCGGCACACTGGCCATCGGTGGCCTGCTCGGCGTCATCGCGGTGGTGCTCATCGTGGAGATGCAGAGCTTGCTGATCGGTGAGGGCGCCACGCCGGAGGAGAACCGTCGAATCCGGACGAGCCTGGTCGACGAGACGCGCATCGACCGGGTGATCCACCTCAAGACGCAGTATCTCGGCCCGGAGGAATTGCTCGTGGCCGCCAAGATCGGCGTGGTGCCCGGTCTCGACGTCGCCGCGATCGCCGACGCCATCGATGACGCCGAGTCCCGCGTCCGGGCCGCGGTCCCGGCGGCGCGCGTCATCTACCTCGAACCCGATCTCTACCGCACCGAACTCGCCACGGGATAGGTCCTCCCGGATCGGGACGGTTCCTCGCACGGCACGTGCGGGGGACCGACGCCGACCGGCCGTTTTCAGCGGCGCTGGAACGCGGGAGTGCGTAGGAGCTCGAGCGGATCGGTGCGGATGGCGAAGCGTTCGCGCAGGGCGTGGCGGGCGGCGTGCAGCCCGCTCATGCCGTGCACCCCGGGGCCCGGCGGAGTGGCGGACGAGCACAGATAGACGCCGGGGATCGGTGTGGCGTACGGATTCCAGCGCGGGGCGGGGCGGAACGCGAACTGACGCAGCGTCATCGCGCCCGCGGAGATGTCGCCGCCGATGTAGTTGGCGTTGTGCGAGGGCATTTCCGCGGCGGTGATCACGTTCCTGGCGACGATCGAATCGCGGAAGCCCGGCGCGAACCGCTCGACCTGTGCGATCACGTCCTCGCTGACGTCGCGGGTGGAGCCGTTGGGCACGTGGGCATAGGTGTAGAAGGTTTGGCCGCCGGCGGGGGCGCGGGTGGAATCGACCACGCCGGGCTGGATGGACAGCACATAGGGCCGTTCGGCGTGCCGTCCCATCGCCACGGCGTGCTCGGCGGCCATGGCCTCGGCGCGGGTGCCGATGACGTGCACCGTTCCGGCCAGCGCGCAGCCCTCGGCCTGCCACGGCACCGGCCCGGAGAGCGCGAAGTCGATCTTGCACGCCGCGCCGCCGTACCGGAAACGCCGTAATCGCTTCGCATACCGCGCGGGCAACCGGTGCTCGGCGATCCGCAGTAGTTCGGCAGGGGCGAGATCGAGCAGAACCGCGCGAGCATCGGCGAACTCGTCGATGGAGTCGACCCGGTGGCCGGTGTGCACCCGGCCGCCGAGACGTTCGAGTTCGGCGATCAGCGCGTCGGGGATGGCCTGACTGCCGCCGCGCGGAATCACCCAGCCTCCGACATGCGCCAGGGTGCCGAGCAGCAGCGCCGCGCCCGCGGCCGTGATGGCGCGCGGCGGGATGATCGCGTGGGTGGCGATGCCGGTCAGCAGGGCGGGTGCGACCTGTTCGCGGAATCTGATGTCCCACAGCGGCGAGCCCTGCTCCACGGTGCGCAGGCCGAAACGGATCGCGGTGGCGAGCCCGGAGGGAATACGGCGCAGATCCGACATCGCGAGGTCGACCACGTCCGGCCAGTGCCGCACCAACGGGGCGAACAGCTTGCGCCAGGTCGGGCCGTCGGGGCCGAGATCCTCGACCGTGCGCTCCAGGTCTCGCCAGGCCAGTCCGGCCACGCCGCCGTCGAGCGGATGCGCGTAGGAGACCTCAGGCGCGAGCAGCTCCACACCGTGCGCGGTCAGATCGAACGCCCGGAAGAACGGGGAGGCCGCCGCCATCGGATGCGCGCCGGCGCAGACATCATGCCGGTAGCCGGGCAAGGTCAGTTCCGCTGTGCGGGAACCACCCCCGGCCGTCGTCTCGGCCTCGTACACCTCCACGGCGAGCCCCGCCCGGGCCAGGATCACCGCGGCGGCGAGCCCGTTCGGTCCGGAACCGACCACTACCACATCAGCCATCCCCCCACGCTACCGGCCGACCGACTTTCGAAGCGCTTGCCGACACCGCCCTGCGCCACCCGCACACCGACCCACCCGGCAGTCCGGGCACCGAGGCTCGCGAACTCGGTGACGAACCCCACCACCCGTTCGGCCAGGCCGGACGCTCGGCCCGCTCCGGATGGCCCCGCGCGCCGAGGAAAGCCGGAAGGTACGGACCACCGAATTCTAGCGACGCTAGACAACTTGACTTCGCTCATTTAACATCACCATAAGTTATAGCGACGCTAGATTTTCTAGGCAGAGAAACCACCCCAGGAGTACCGCCATGACCCTCTCCCGCATCACCACCGTCCTGTCCCTGATCGGCGCCGCGTTCATCCTCTACATCGGGATCAGCTACCTGTTCGCGCCGGACACCATCGCTCCCGGCTTCGGCCTGCCCGCGTGGCCGGAGGGTGACGCGGCGGCGTTCATGACCCTCAAAGGCGTGCGAGACACCGTCTTCGGCCTGTTGATCCTGGCCCTGCTCGGCCTGCGGCAGCGGTATGCGCTGGGCATCGTGACCTTGGTGGTCGCACTGGTGCCGGTCGGCGACATGCTCACCGTGCTGAGCTGGAACGGTTCCGCGGCGGCGGCGTTCGGCATCCACGGCCTGACCGCCGTCCTGGTGGCGCTGACCGGTGGCCTCCTGCTCCGCGAGCACGGTCTGAACAAGCGCAGCGCGACCGATTCGGCCGCCGTGATCGCCTGAGGCGACCGGCCCGGGCCTACTCTCGAATGTGCCTACGCCGTGGCGAATCCGTTCCTGTCGGTGATCCGGGCCACTTCCGCGGGACCGCCGACGACTTTCCGAAGCCCGCCCCGTCTTCACCATCGAACGCATGGTCGCATCAGCGGGGCCGGTAATCGTGCCCTCTGCTCCCGGCGAAGTCACTGTCGGGGTCGCCGGACCCCCGGAGAACTGGAACTGCCTGCTCTGGGGACCGTGGCAGATCGCCCCCGCCGCCGCCGGCGCCCCGGTGGCGGTGCCCGGCTTCGTACCCGGCACGCAGATCACGGGCGCCTGTGTCGGTGACACGATTCCCTATGCGGCGTTCATCAACCGGCCGGCGGGCTGATGACGTCGTAGACCCGAACCGGCTGTGGCGCGGCGAGAGAACCGCGCGTGCGTAACCCGGACGGCGTGAAGGGCCCGCAAATCCTGCGGGCCCTTCGTGCACCGTGCGGCTGGGCTGCCACGCCTTCGCACGGTCCGGCGCCTCCGGACAGGCTTTGCGCCTGCCGTGCCCCTATGCCTTGACCAGGTCTACGGCCTCGGCTTCTTGCGTGAGCGGCGCTCCCGGCGCACCGTGGTCGTCGTCGACCATGGTCCGCTCGTCGAAAGGCACCTTGCGATCGAGCACCTCGCGTACCCGGTCCACGTCCACGGTCTTGGTCCAGGTGCCGATCAGCACCGTGGCCACCGCGTTGCCGGAGAAGTTGGTCAGCGCGCGTGCCTCGGACATGAAGCGGTCGATCCCGACGATCAGGCCGACGCCGTCGAGGAGTTCGGGCCGATGGCTCTGCAATCCGCCCGCCAGCGTGGCCAGCCCCGCGCCGGTGACACCCGCCGCGCCCTTGGACGCGACGATCATGAACAGCAGCAGGCCGAGTTGCTCGCCGATGGACAGCGGCTTGCCCATCGCCTCGGCGATGAACAGCGATGCCATGGTCAGGTAGATGGCGGTGCCGTCGAGATTGAACGAATAGCCGGTCGGCACGACGACGCCCACGGTGGTGCGTTCCACGCCCATGTGATCCATCTTCGCGATCAGCCGTGGCAGCGCCGATTCCGACGACGAGGTCGCGACGATCAGCAGGTACTCCCGCGCGAGGTAGCGGACCAGCTTGAAGATCGACACCCGCGAGACGCTCCACAGCAGCACCCCGAGCACACCGAAGACGAAGACCACGCAGGTGAGGTAGAAGGCCAGCATCAGCGTGCCCAGCTTCACCACGGCGTCCAGGCCGGTCTTGCCCACCACGTTGGCGATCGCGCCGAACGCGCCGATCGGCGCCAGCCACAGGATCATCACCAGGATCCGGAACACCAGTTTCTGCAGCAGCGCCACGCCGCGCAGGATCGGCTCGCCCGCCGTGCCCATGGCCTGCACCGCGAAACCGACCAGCAGCGCGACGAAGAGCGCCTGCAGCACACTGCCGGTGGTGAGCGAGGACACCAACGTGGACGGGACGATGTTCTGGATGAATTCCCAGGTGCCGCCCGCACTGTGCGCGGTGTTGGCCAGGTCGTGACCGGCTTTGGTCGATTTGGCGATATTCAGTCCGGTACCTGGTTGCAGAAGATTGCCGACGACCAGGCCGATCCCGAGCGCGATCGTCGACATGACCAGGAAGTAGCCGATGGCCAGCCCGCCGACCTTGCCGACGGTGGCCGCCGCGCGCACCGAGCCGATCCCGAGCACGATGGTGCAGAAGATGACGGGAGCGATCATCATCTTGATGAGGTTGACGAAGATGGTCCCCAGCGGGGCGAACGACTGCGCGGTGCCTGGCGCCTGCCAGCCGACGAGGACGCCCGCCACCACCGCCACGATGACGGCCAGATACAACCAATGGGTGCGGTCACGCCGCGTTCTCGTCGAGTCGCTCATAGCGAGGATTTCCTCTCGAAAGGTACCGACGCGAACTGACTCACGCCTTCCAGGCAGAATGATGGTCGGCCGGGTGATCCCGGTCACTGTTTGGTGCATTACGTTCAGCGGAGGCAGAGCTTGTGAGACGCGGTCGGCTCTCCCTCGCCGGGCAGGCGTTCGTCTTCCAGTTGGTCGTCCTCGCGGTGATGATCGCGATAGGTGTGGTGCTCGCGGTCCTGGACGCCAGGCACGACAGCGATGTCACCACCGCCAGGGAGGTCACCGGTGTCGCGGTGAGCGTGGCCGACTCGCCCTCCACCATCGAGGCGCTGCGCGGCGCGGATCCGACGGCGCTGTTGCAGCCGGTGACCGAGGAGATCCGGCACGAGACCGGCATGGACTTCATCGTGGTCATGGCGCCGGACCGCACGCGCTACACGCATCCCAACCCCGCCATGATCGGACTGCCGTTCAGCGGCACCATCGATCGCGCGCTGGCCGGCGAGACCTTCACCGAGACCTTCACCGGCACGCTCGGCCCCTCCATCCGGGCGGTGACTCCGGTGCACGAGGACGGGCGGATCGTCGCCTTGGTCTCCGCGGGCGTGACACGGGCGAAGATCGGCGATCAGGTCGCCACCCAGCTCCCGGTGATCCTCGGCGTCGCGGGTGCGGGCCTGGCGCTGGCCGCCGGTGGATCGTTCCTGCTCAGCCGCAGGCTACGGCGGCAGACCCACGGCCTGGCGCCCGACGAGCTGCGCGCGATGTACGAGCACCACGACGCGGTCCTGCACTCGGTGCACGAGGGCCTGGTGGTGTTCGGGGCGTCCGGGGAGGACGCCGAGGTGGTCAACGACGAGGCGCGCCGCCTGCTCGACCTGCCCCCGGGCGACGTCCGGCGCAGCGACCTCCCGCTGTCGTTGCAGCGCATGAGCTGGGGCACCGTTCGTGACGAGATGCACGTGACCACCGACCGGATCCTGCTGGTCAACCAGGACACCGTGGAGTGGGACGGCCGGGCGATCGGCACGGTGATGACCATCCGCGACCACACCGAATTGCAGTCGGTGATGGGCGAACTCGATTCCGTGCGCAGCTTCGCGGCCTCGTTGCAGGCACAGGCGCACGAATCCGCGAACCGGTTGCACACGGTGGTCACCATGGTCGAGCTGGGCCACCACCGGGAGGCCGTCGAGTTCGCCACCGCGGAACTCGAACTGTCGCAGTCGCTGATCGATCGGCTGTTCGCCGCGGTGGGCGCACCCGCCCTGGCCGCCTTGCTGCTCGGCAAGGTGAATCAGGCCGCCGAACGCGGTATCGAGCTGACGATCACCGACGACACCGCGCTCGACTCGGTGGACCCGCTGTCCCCGCACGAGACCGTCACGCTGGTGGGCAATCTCGTCGACAACGCCATCGATGCCGCGGCGGACAGTACGTCCGGCTGGGTGGAGGTCACCCTGCGGCACCAGCGCGCGGACACCGCGGACGAGTCGCTGCTCTACGTCCGGGTGGCCGACAGCGGCCCCGGCATGTCGGCGGAGATGTTCGCGCGCGCGTCCCAGCGAGGTTATTCGACCAAGACCGACCACCACGGGCTCGGACTCGCGCTGGTCCACCGGCTGGTGGCCCGCCACGGGGGAAACATCCGCACGCAACGGGATCCCGAAAGCGCGGTGACCGTGACGATTCCACGGAAGGAAGCACGATGATTCGTGTGCTGATCGTCGAGGACGAGCCGCTGATCGCCGAGGCGCACCGCGCCTACGTGGAGCGCATCGCCGGATTCACGCCCGTCGGCGTCGTCCACACCGGGCGCGAGGCGATGCGCGCGGCGGCCGACGCCGCGGCCGAGGGCTCGCCGATCGATCTGGTGCTGATGGACATCGGCCTGCCGGACGCGAGCGGTCTCGACGTCGCCGCCGCGCTGACCGGCCTGGCGCCGCGCCCGGACGTCATCGCCATCACCTCCGCCCGGGACCTGGCCATGGTGCGCACCGCCGTGTCGCACGGCGTCGTGCTGTATCTGCTGAAGCCGTTCACCTTCGCCGCGTTCCGCGACAAGCTGGAGCGGTATCGCGAGTTCCGCACCGCGCTTCCGGCCGGTGAGAGCGCCATCTCCCAGCACGACATCGATCGGGCGCTGAGCGCGCTGCGCACCCCCGACCAGCGCGCAGCGACCCCCAAAGGCGTCGCGCCGCAGACCCTCGACGAGATCTCCCGCACCGTGCGGGCCGCCGAAGCCGAGGGTGTGACGGCCGCGGACACCGCGACCTCGATCGGTGTCTCGCGCATCACCGCTTGGCGTTACCTGGAGAAATTGGCCGATGACGGGCTGGTCGTGCGCCGCTCGGACTACGGCAGGGCCGGTCGCCCGAAGACCCGCTACGTTTGGAAGGCCACGACCGCCTGATCAGACCGGCTCCGGCGCCTGCGCGCGCTGACCGAGACCCACCGGCATCCGCTCGTAGCCGTGCAGGGTGAACAGCGCCCGCCGCTTGGGCGGACCGTCCAGGCGCAGGTCGGGAAAACGCTCGAACAGGGCTTGCAGCGCGTAGACGCCTTCCATCCTGGCCAAACTGGCCCCGAGACAGACGTGCACGCCGGTGCTGAAGGACAGATGCTCCTTCGCGTTGGCGCGGCCGACGTCGAACCGGCCGGGCTCGGCGAACACCGCGGGGTCGCGATTGGCGCCGGCCAGCGACAGCACTACCGTGTTGCCCTCGCGCACCGTCATCCCGTCGATCTCCACATCGGTCAGCGCGGTCCGCGCGGTGGTCTGCACCGGGGAGTCGAAGCGCAGGATCTCCTCGACGGCGTTGGGCCACAGCTCCGGCTCGTCGCGCAGCCGCGCCAGCTGATCCGGGTGGGACAGCAGCTGCGCGGCACCGTTGCCGATCAGGTTGACCGTCGTCTCGAAACCCGCGCCCATGAGCAGGCTGGCGGTGGCCTTGAGCGCGGCGGAGTCCAGCTCGCCCGCGGTGACCAGGCTGGAGAGGATGTCCTCGCCCGGCTCGCGGCGCAACCGTTCGATGTGCCGGTCGAGGTAGTCGTTCATCACCTCCATGGCCAGCAGCGCTTTGCGGTGGGCGCGCCACGGGATGCCGACGTCCAGCAACGGCGTCATCTGATCGCCCCAGTCGAGGAACCGCGCCTTGTCCTCGTCGGGGAAGCCGAGCATCTCGGAGATGATCGCGATCGGCACCTGGGCGGCGAACGACCGGATCAAGTCCGCCGAACCGTGCTCGGGCAGCGCGTCCAGCAGTTCCTCGGTGACCGTCTCGACGCGGTCGCGCAGCCTGCGGATCGCGCGCGGGGTGAACGCGGAGGCGACCGGCTTGCGCATCGCGGTGTGTTCCGGCGGATCGATCACCAGCATCGACGGCGGCTCCACCGGATTCGGCGGCAGCGGGAAGCGCTCGGCCAGTTTCTGCAGCGGCTTGGGAATGTTGAAACTCTCCGTGGTGCGCACCCCGAAACGGCTGTCGCGCAGGATGGAACGGCACAGCTCGTGGTCGAAGGTCGCCCAGGCGATCGAGGTGCGCAGCAACCTGTGCTGCCCACGCAACCGCTCGATCAGCGGATAGGGGTCGTCGAAGCCGGCGGGTCCGCCCATCAATTCGGCGAACGGGTCACCGCGGCGCGCCTGCAGGCGTAGGACGAGCCGAGGCGCGCCCTGCACGGACAGCCAGCGGAACCAATAGTGTGGCTTCACAGTCGACCCCTTCGTCGTGCGATGACTCCACCGTACGGAACGCCACCGGGTTGTGGAACGTCCTCAGGTCGGATTCGACGCTTATACCGTGGTAGGAGCCGCTCAGCCGCGCTGCGCGGTGACCCGCTCCGCTGCGATGCGCCGGTCGCGCAACGCCGGATCGGGGTTGACCACCTGCACCAGCGAGGCGCCCGCGGCGAGCACCGCGAGGTATCCGTCGATCAGTTCGGCCGGCGTGTCCCATGGCGTGCTGGACAGCACCCGGTCCCCTTCGGCGAAGCCCTGGCGCAACGCCGATTTCCGCGCTTCGGCGAGCACCTCGGCGACCGGCATGCCGTCCAGCGCGACACCGGCGCCGCGGGGCAGGAACTGATCGCCGTGCACTCGTACCGAGGTAGCGAAGTCGGTGACGCCCACCGGCAGGTCACGCACCGGAGAGCCCATGGCGTCCAGCGACAGCGCCGCGGCCTCGCCCGTCCCGTCGGCGTCGTCCAGACGATCCAGGGTGACCAGGGCTAGATCGGCGTCCTCGTCCGGGCGCAACACCACCTCGGTACCCGCCCACCAGCAGCCGAGCAGCACCGCCGCGGTCTGCCAGTGCGCCGGGAGCAGGACGGCGACCCGGGCGCCGGGACTCAGGCCGAACTCGTCGCGAATCAGGTTGGCGGTCTTGGCCGCCCAGTTCGCCAGCGTCGCGCCGGACAGCTCGATGCGCGCTCCGGTGGCGTCGTCGTAGTAGGTGACGCGCGGGCCCGCGGGTTCGCGGGCCAGGATCGGATCGAGTACCGCTTCGGTGAGAGTGTGTGCCTGGTCGATGTCACGCATGTTTCAGTTCACGCATTTCGGTCCGTTCTGGCCTGCGTCGATCGGTGGAGCGGGTGGGACTGGGGTGGCCGCGCTCGACGTTCCGGACAGATCGAACATCCGGCTCGCCGATGAGCCCGGACCAGAATAGTCGCTCGCCAGCACGACGCTCACCGAATCCGGGGACAGCGCCGGATCCGCGAGCACCGCCAGCCCGCCGAGCGCCTTGGCCACCGCCTGAGCCTTCGGGCTGGAGGTGTCCGCCGCGAGCACCCGACTGCTGGTCACCCGGTTGCCGCTGTAGTTGGACACCACGCCTTGGCGGAATCCCTTGGCGTTCAAGGTCTGGGCCACCTCGGCGGCGAGTCCGCCGACGCCGCCCGCGTTGTAGACGCTCACGGTCACCGTCGCGGGGTCGAAGCCCGGCTCGGCGTTCCGCGGGGCCGGGGCGTCGCCCACCAGCGAGGCGACATAGGACCGGACCGCCTTCGGCTCGACTTTGACGACGGATTCGCCATTGCCGGTCTCCCCGTTGAGGTCGGCGACCGGAATGGTCTCGAATTTCACCCGGCCGCCGGACAGATCCTTCAATCGCTGCAGGAACGCCAGTACGTCCCAGTCCTCGTCCAGCACGATGGTGCGCCCCACCGCGTCGCTGAGTTGCTGGAGCTTGATCGGATTGGCCAGCGTCTTCGCGCTGAGCAACTGCTGCACCAGTTGCGCCATGAACACCTGCTGGCGGACGATGCGGTCGATGTCGCCGCGCGGCAGATCGTGGCGCTGGCGCACGAAACTCAGCGCTCGCGGCCCGTCCAGGCGTTGACGTCCAGCGGGGAACCGGGCGCCGGACATCCATTCGTCCACCGGGTTCTTCAGGCACACCTCGACCCCGCCGACGGCGTCGGTGAGCAGCGCGAAGCCGAGCAGACTGACCTCGGCGTAATGGTCGACGGTGATGCCGGTGAGGCCGGCCACCGTCTTGATCAGCGCCTGCCTGCCCGCCTGCGTGGACTGCCGGTCGGCGTCGGCATCGGAGACCCCTTGATCGGTGAGCTTCTGGATCTGCATCGCCTTGGTCGCGCCGTAGGCCGAGTTGATCTTGCCCATGCCCAGGCCGGGAATGTTGACGTAGGAGTCGCGCGGGATCGAGATCGCGGTCGCCGAGCGCCCGTCGTTCGGCACGCGCAGCAGCACGATGGTGTCGGTGTTGGTGCCGACCTCGTCGCCCGCGTGCAGCATCGCGCGCTCGGCGGCCGACAGGGGATTACCGTGCGCGTCGGTGCGGCTGTCCACGCCGACCAGCAGGATGTCCACCGCGCCGTCACTGTTGCCGCCGAGGCCGAGATCGCCGAGGCGCTCGATGTCGGCGACCAGTGCGTCGACGCTGCGCCAAGCGAAACCGGTGAGCGCCAGCACGATCACGGCGGCGGCCACCGCGATCGAGCGCAGCGGCCCGAAGGACGGGTCGCGCGACCCCGTCGTCCGAGACAACGCCGATGTGCCCCTCCGCTGCGACAAGTCCCATCCTCTCGCCGAACTCGGTGTCCTGGCGACGCGTGCGCAACCGACCCGCCACCGTGGTTACCGCTCGCCCCGCCCGATTTCGGGATCCCCCGATAGCTCAAGGCTATCGAACGGTTATCGCGAACGGCCGCAACCGCGCAACCGGCGGCGTGCCAGACTTGCGCCCGTGACCGACCCCACCGCGCCCGCGTCCACCGTCTCCGCCCGCCTCGTTGTCACGGGGGCGCACGGACAGGTGGGCCGGGAGCTGCGGCGCCTGGCTCCGGACGCCCGCGGCTACGGGCGCGCCGAACTCGACATCACCGACCCCATCGCCGTGCGCGCGGTACTGGCGCCCGGCGACGTGGTGCTGAACTGCGCCGCCTACACCGCCGTGGACCGAGCCGAAACCGAATCCGAAGCGGCGTACGCGGGCAACGCCACCGGACCGGCCGTACTCGCCGAGGTCTGCGCCGACCTCGGTGCCCGGCTGATCCATCTGTCCACCGATTACGTCTTTGCAGGTACCCAGGAACGGCCGTACGACACTACCGATGTGACGGGGCCGACGTCGGTATACGGAGCGTCCAAGCTCGCGGGCGAACAAGCGGTGCTCAGCCGCTGCCCGGACGCGCACGTGGTGCGCACCGCGTGGGTATACACCGGGCGCGGTGGCGATTTCGTGGCCACGATGCTGCGGTTGGAGCGGGAACGCGACACCGTCGACGTGGTCGACGACGAGGTCGGCTCGCCCACCTACGCCGCCGATCTGGCCGCCGCGCTACTGGAATTGGCGGCCCGGCCGGACGCTCCGCGGGTGGTGCACGCCACCAATGCGGGGCGGGCAAGTCGATTCGAACTCGCCCGCGCGGTGTTCGAGGGTGTCGGCGCCGATCCAGGGCGCGTCCGCCCGTGTGACTCGTCCGCTTTTCCCAGACCCGCACGGCGCCCGGCGTATTCGGTGTTGTCGCCGCGGGCCTGGAACGATGCCGGGCTGCGGCCGCTGCGGGATTGGCGGACCGCACTGGGGGACGCGCTGGCGCGACGGGCCGACTAGGGCGTAGCTCCGTCGTCGCCCCGGACGTGGGACGGGCCATCGACGGACGCGGTCCGGCTGCGCCCACTAGAGTGAACTGTCGTGAGTGATTCCGATTCCGCGGCGCCCGCGGGCCTGGCCGTCGTCACGGTGACCTACTCGCCGGGTGAGCACCTCGAGCACTTCATCAGCACCCTAGCCGGGGCCACCGCGGACAAACCGCAGGTGATCCTCGCCGACAACGGGTCGGTGGACGGTGTACCGGAGCTGGTCGCCGAGGCCAATTCGCACGTGCGACTGCTGCGCACCGGCGGCAACATCGGCTACGGCGGCGCGATCAACCGGGCGGTCGCGGAGATCGATCCGGGCATCGAGTTCATCGTGATCGCCAACCCGGACATCCGCTGGGGCACCGATTCCATCGACAAACTGCTCGCCGCCGCCAAGCGCTGGCCGCGCGCGGGCGCGCTCGGGCCGCTGGTGCTCGAACCGGACGGCAGCGTGTACCCGTCGGCCCGCCGGGTGCCCGGCCTGCTCGACGGCGCCGGACACGCGATCCTGGGCACGGTGTGGAAGTCCAACCCGTGGACCCGCCGGTACCGGCAGGAGAACGAGGAGATCTCCGAGCGGGCCGTCGGCTGGCTGTCGGGCTCATGCCTGCTGGTCCGGCGCGCGGCGTTCGACTCGATCGACGGCTTCGACTCGCGCTACTTCATGTACATGGAGGACGTCGACTTCGGCGACCGGATGGGCAAGGCGGGCTGGCACAACGTGTTCGTGCCGGACGCCGAGGTGACCCACGCCAAGGGCCACGCGGCGGGCCGCCATCCCGAGGTCATGCTGCCCGCCCATCACGCCAGCGCCTACCGGTTCCAGGCCGACCGGCATCCGCACTGGTGGCAGGCTCCGTTGCGGCTGGCGTTGCGGGCCGGACTTGCGATCCGCTCGCGGATTGCGGTTCGATCTGCCCTGCGCCAGCAGGCGCGCGAAGCCGGGTAACCGGCGGCGCACGCGAGAAACGACCTTGTGAACAGGGGAAGCTTGATGGCAGGAAATACAGGCACCGACGCGGTGATCCTGGTCGGCGGGCAGGGCACGCGGCTGCGTCCGCTGACCCTTTCGGCGCCCAAGCCGATGCTGCCGACGGCCGGGCTGCCGTTCCTGACCCACCTGCTCGCCCGCATCGCGGAGGCCGGGATCACCCATGTGGTGCTCGGCACGTCGTTCAAGGCCGAGGTGTTCGAGGAGCACTTCGGCGACGGCTCCGACCTCGGCTTGGAGATCGAGTACGTCACCGAGACCGAGCCGCTCGGCACCGGCGGCGCCATCCGCAACGTGCTGCCCAAGCTGCGCGCGGACAACGTGATGGTGTTCAACGGCGACGTGCTCGGCGGCACCGATCTCGGCGCGGTGCTCGACACCCACGAGTCGACCCGCGCCGATGTGACGCTGCATCTGGTCCGGGTCAGCGATCCACGCGCGTTCGGCTGCGTGCCCACCGACGAGGACGGCCGGGTCACGGCGTTCCTGGAGAAGGCTCAGGATCCGCCGACCGACCAGATCAACGCCGGATGCTACGTCTTCCGCCGCGAGTACATCGAGAAGATCCCGGCCGGGCGCCCGGTGTCGGTGGAGCGCGAGGTGTTCCCCGCCCTGCTGACCGAGGGCGCCCGCCTTCAGGGGTACGTCGACGCCTCCTACTGGCGCGACATGGGCACGCCCGAGGACTTCGTCCGCGGCTCCGCCGACCTGGTCCGCGGCATCGCGCCCTCCCCCGCCCTGCCCGGTCAGCGCGGCGAATCGCTGGTCCATCCCGGCGCGGGCGTCGCGCCGGGGGCGGTGCTCATCGGCGGGACGGTCGTCGGCCGCGGCGCCGAGATCGGCGCGGGCGCGCGCCTGGACGGCGCTGTGGTGTTCGACGGCGCGGTGATCGAGGCGGGCGCCACGGTCGAGCGCACCATCATCGGGTTCGGGGCGCGCATCGGCCCGCGCGCGCTCGTCCGCGACGGCGTGATCGGGGACGGCGCGCACATCGGCGCCCGCTGCGAACTGCTGCGCGGAGCCCGCGTCTGGCCCGGCGTGCAAATTCCCGACGGCGGCATCCGCTTCTCCACCGACGTCTGAGGCGCGTTTCGCTCGCCGCGCGCACGTCATCGACGCATCCGGGCCGCAGGCGTGCGGCTCCGGGGAGGCGGCGGTCGACCGAACGCATGGCTCGCGAGGGGCGACCAGGACGACCTCGCAGCCCGCTTTCCACGGACTGCACACGCCGTCCTGCCTCCCCGCACGCGGCGGTGCGGGAAGCGCCGGTCAGGAGAAGCCGACGGCCTGTTGACCCCAGGCGGTGTGCAGGTCCCGGTCGGGGTCCTCGACCACGCGGTCGACGCTGTCGATGAGCAGGGTGGCGCGGTCCGCGAGGCGGTAGGGCGGCCAGTGTTTGGAGCCGTCGAGCGCTGCGGGGACGCCGTGGTTGGCGAAGGCCAGCCAGCGGCGCATCATGCGCCCGGAGACCTCCGTAGCCGCTTTGCGGCCACCGAGCCAGAAGGTGGGGTCGCGGTTGATCGTGCCGAAATTGCCGAAGACATATGGCAATTCGGTGGCGTGGCCCGCGCCGACCCGGGCCGCCCGCAGCATCGGGGTGGCGTAGTCGAAGCGGTACATCCAGGTGGGCGAGTGCTCGGCGTGCCCGTCGGCCACCCAGTGCGCGGGCATCCGGAACGCCGCGTCGGTGGACATCGCCAGTGCCCCGCGCGCCTTGTTCAGGTCCGGGTAGGCCGAGGTGATCTCGGCGATACGCTCCGCGGACATCTCCGGGTGGCCCGCGGCGACGTCACGCAGCATCGCGTTCACCGCATCCGGCGTCACCGGCATGATCGGCGAGCGCAGCAGCCGGAACAGCGACGCCTCGTCCTTGTTGGTGCCGATGATCAACGGCACCCGGTGCGATCGTCCGCGCTGGAACCGGTCGATCGGGTAGGTCGGCAGCAGATCGCCGTCGACCACGGGCGCGGCCGCCAGCCTGCCGGGCTCCTTCAGCGGTATCTCGTCGAGCAGGACGCCCGCGGCCGCCACGATCCGGTCGATCGGGCATTCCAGCAGTTCCTCGGCTCTGGCCGCGGGCAGTTCGATCAGTTCCAGGAAGCGCTGCGCCACCGTCGCGGCCCGCTCCGGCCCGAACACCGTGGTCGCGGGTGGGCTCTGCGCGATCGCCTTGTGGAACAAGCCGGCCGCGCGCGGGGCGGTGAGCAGCGCGGTGACGCAACCCGCGCCGGAGGACTCGCCGAACAGCGTGACGTTGCCGGGATCGCCGCCGAACGCGGCGATGTTGTCGCGCACCCACTCCAGCCCGGCGATCTGGTCGTGCAGCCCCAGATTCGGCGAGAAGTCGTCACCGAGCGAGGACAGATCGAGGAAGCCGAGCGCGCCGAGCCGATAGTTGACGCTCACGACTACGACCTCGCCGGTCGCGGCCAGTTTGCGCCCGTCGTAGATCTGCTGCGCGGCAGTGCCGAGGCAGTACGCTCCGCCGTGCAGCCAGACCAGCACCGGGCGCGGTTCGGTCTGTGGGACGCGGGCGGGATCACCGGTCTCGGGGCGCGGTGACCAGACATTGAGCCACAGACAGTCCTCGCCCATGGTCAGGCCGGAGTCGACGGGGACCATGGTGCCCATCGTCTGGGGCGCGATCTGCCCGAAAGAGGTGCAGTCGCGCGCTCCGTCCCAGGGCTGCGGGGGCTCGGGTGGCGCGAACCTGGCCGGTCCGGCGGGTGCCGCGGCATACGGGATGCTGCGCCAGACGGATACCGAACCCTCGCGCACGCCACGCACGTCGCCGTAAGCCGTTCGCGCGATGGGCTCGGCGGAACCATCGGCACCGGGCACCGCCTCGGAGAATTGAGCACGCATCGCCGACCTCCTCGAACTTATTTTTCGAGGGTACGTCGAAGATCAGCACGTCAGCGTCGCGTTGCCGGGACATCACCGCGTCGCCTCCGATTCATCCGCTGTTCAGGCCCCTGTCCCGGACCGCGGTGTCGAATCGGTCACTGCGCCGGTCGCCGCCCCGATAGCCAGCGGAACGCTCCGTTCTCCCGGCGCAGCAGCTCTCCACGATCAGGTCAACCACCACCACCCCGAGCATCCGGGCGAACGGCACGGACTTGCGTAGCCCCAGCCTGCGCAACTGCCTGCGTTCGACGAAGCCGTCGGTCCGCGACGGCGGCACCGCCACGGGACGAGTCAGTGCGATGGTCATGGCGACTCCTGTGTTGTACGGGCGCTTCGGCGGTGCACCGGATGTCCTGGGTGCGGTAGGTCGCGGTCACCGCATCGGCGGCGGCGGTGGCCAGGATGTCGTAAGGGGCGTGGGTGGGGTGCGGCACCTTTGTCGTGTGCCGGAGCGTGCCGCCGATATCCACCACGGCGATGGTGGTGTGGGTGGAGGCGATGTGCACCGCTATGGCCACGTTGTCGGCGGTGTCGAGCGCCAACGGGCTGTGTGGCCGCCCGATTCCGGAGGCCCCCGCGGTCTCGGGCAGCTCGACGATCAGGCCGGCCTCCAGCAGCGCGCGGGTCTGCCAGGTCACCGTGGCGGGTGAGATTCCCGCGTGTCTGGCGATCGAGCTTCGCGGAGCCGGTCCCAGCTCGAGCAATGCCCGAAGTACCGCTCCCGCGCTGCCGTCCGCCATCGCCGTCACCTCTTCATCGCCGCGCTGCCCAGCCACGGTACGGACGCGGTGGGCGGCTGCGAAGATTTCGGCGCAGTCCGATCCGAACGCATCGCGGCGCGGCACTTAAACTGAGCGGATGCCGAGTTACAGCTACCGGTGCCGCAGCTGCGGCGACACGTTCGAGGTTTCCCGCCCGATGGCCGAATCGTCGGCGTCGGCGACCTGCCCGATCGGCCACGACGACACGGTCAAACTGCTGACCACCTTCGCCACCGTCTCCCGGAGCGGCGGGAGCGCGCCCGCGCCTGGCCCGGCGGCGCCTCCGGCGGGTGGCGGCTGCTGCGGTGGCGGCTGCTGCGGCTGACTCCCCCGCGCGGTTTCAGTCGCGCCGGTCGACGTGACCGAGGTCGCGCTCCGGCGCGACCCGGTCGCGCACTCGCTGCTTCAGTACCGCGATGTCGGGAAAGCCGCCATCGGTCTTGCGTTCCCAGATCTGCTCGCCGTCGACGGTGATCCGGAAGACCCCGCCCGACCCCGGGAGGAGCGCGACTTCGTCCAGGTCGGTGGCGAACGTGCTGAGCAATTCCTGCGCCATCCAGCTCGCCCGCAGCAACCAGCGGCATTGAGTGCAGTACTCGATCGCGACGCGTGCCATGCCCGCTGACGCTACCGGTCAGTCGGCGTGTGTGCCGTCCAGGTAGACCCAGGCGCCATCGGACCGGGCGAATCGGCTGGTCTCGTGCAGCGCGCCGCGACCGCCCGCGTCCCGGTAGTGCGCGACGAACTCCACCGTGCCGGTGTCGTCGAACAGGCCGCCACGGTGGGTCCGGGTGATCTCCAGTAAGAGCCAGCGCTGGGCGGGATCGAGGGTCAGGCCGGTGGGGCGGGTGCGCGGATGCCAGGAACGCAGCAGATAGTCCTCGTCGCCCACCGCGAAGGCGGTGTAGCGCGAGCGCATCAGCGCTTCGGCGGTGGGAGCCGGGCGCTCGCCGCTCAGCACCGGACCGCAGCAGTCGTCGAAGGCGTCACCACGCCCACACGGGCAGCGCCGTGCACCACTCATGCCGCGTCCTTCCCTGCTCGCACGGCGCCCTGCACGACCACAGGCCCTACCGCCGTTTCCGATCCGCTCATATCGTTTCCCTTCCGCCCGAGCGGTGCACTCCACACCCACTGCCATCTCCGATCCCGATCCCGCACGCACCGAGGGCCGTCCGGCCGCGACGGCACCCTTGATGGGCACTTCCGACCCCGATCCGCCACGCCTGTGTCTCACAGACGGGGCGTACCGGTCGATCACCGGGTCAGTCCCGGCGTGCCTCCACCACCGACAGGTCGGTGGCCAGGGCGACCGTCTGCTCCCGCCAACGCCGCAGATCGGTGACGCTCGGCGCGAGCTCGTAATCGTGATGGTGGGCGGCGCGCGACAGCGCCGCCCAGAGCACGGCCACGCGCGCCGCCACCTCCGGACCAGCGAAGGCGCGCAGCGCGATCAGTTGCGCCCGCATCGGACACCGGACCAGCGGGGGCGCCAGCCGCAGCCACAATTCGTCCACGGCTTGTTCGAGGGCGATCCGCAGAATCCAGGCCGTCGCCCGGGACCACAGGCCGCCGGCGTCGGTCACCGATCCGGCGAGCAGCAGATCGACGGTCTCCAGTCGCTCGGCCACCGACGGCCGATTCGCGCGCGACCGGTGCGCGCTGCTGTTCCGCCCACGCTGCCCGGGCCGGGGCGCGCGCTCGCCACCCGCGGGGCCGCGGCGTGCGCCGACCGCCCGGCGCCGCCCGCTCATCGGCGCTTCACCGGGCCAGCCACGCGACGAATTTCTCGGTCTCACCGATCAGCTCGCGCATGTCGCGCCCGATCGGCACGTGCGCGCCCGCCGTGGCGTCCCGCAGTGCGTCCACCACCCACCGTCCTTCCAGCGCGATGAGGTTCTTGTTCAGATCGTCGACCTTGCTGCCGACCCCGAAGACCGCCAGCGCCACCTTCGCCCTGGTGGACTGCGCGGCATCGATATGGCGTTCCACCTCACGGTGATTCATGCCCGCGTCGAGCAGGGTGCGCCGCGCCCTGGCCAGGCTGGCCGCCTCCACCGCGGAACGGCAGCACGTGGCCACCAGTTCGTCGGCGATCGCCGCGGGCAACTGCGGAGTGCGCACCAAGGCGCGGGCGTCGTCCAGATAGCGGCGGATCGGATCGCTGGACACCCGCACCTCGACCACCGAGCGGTCGCGCCGCTGCACTTCGAGCACAGTCGCGTCCAGTTGCATACGCCGCACCGCCTCGGCGAGGCGCTCGTCATGGGTGAAGACCACCACCTGACGAGTCCAGGCCACCGTGGCGAGCACTTGGGCCAAGCCGTCCACCTTGGCCGGATCCATCGCCTGCACCGGGTCGTCGATCATGACGAAACGGAACGGGCTCTGCTCCACCGTGGCCCGCGGCAGGAACAGCGAGAGACCGAGCGCGTGCAGCTCGCCTTGGCTCATCACGCCCAGTGCGGCCCCGTCCACCTCGTCGACGGTCACATCGAGCAGCACACGGCGCGCGGTGCCTGCGTTGCCCTGCAAACGGATCGCGCCCAGTTCGACGTTGCTCTGCTGCCGCAGCGTGCGCCACACCCACCGGGCCGTCGTCTCCAGCGGCGTCATGCGCTCGCCACGCAGGCCCGCGGTGGCCGACTTCAGCCAGTCCTCGGCCTTCTTCACCGTGCGCAGCTCCGCCGCGTGCGCGGCCACCTCGCGAGCCCCCTCCAGCCAGGCCACGATCCGCGGCACCAGCGGCGTCCACACCTCGTCCAAGCGGTCGAGTTCCTTGCGGGTGCCCTTCTGCAGCTGGTCGAGTTCCTCGACCAGCCGCGTGTGCGCGCTGCGCAACCGGCCGGGCAGGTCGGGGGTGTATTCGGTGGTGGTCAGCGCGGCCCATTCGGCCCAGGCGTCGCGCACCGCCGTGGTGTCGACCGACGGAGGGTTGCGCGGGTCGAAATCCAGTTCGGCGGGAACGAGGTCGGGAAGCGCACGGGCGGCCAGCACGGCGTTGCCGAGTTCGAGGCGGGCGGTAGTGAGCGCGTCCACCCGGGCGGCGAGTTGCTCGATCGCGGCATCGGTTTCGCGCACCCAGGTCTCGTCCAGTGCGCCGCGGCCGCACACCGGGCAGGGACAAGCACCGCTCGCCGCCTGGTGCTCGCGCGCTTTCCGCAGCAGTTCGAGCAGGCGCAGATCGGCTTCGGCGTCGTCGGTGGCGCCCTCGGCGAGGGCCGCGCCACACGCCTCGAGCCGGGTGGCCACCGCCTCGACTTCGGCGTCGTCGGGCAGCGCGAGCCGCACGATCGCGCGCAGTCCATCGGTTCCGGCCGGATCGTCCACCACGCCGAGCACTTCGCGACCCACCGCGGCGAGATCCGGCTGGGCGGGCCGCAGCAACCCGGCCACCCGGACCGCGCGGTCGTCGGCTACCGACGCGAGCAGTTCCAGCAGTTCCAGTCGTTCCTGGCGCGAATCACGCACGGCGCGTTCCAGTTCCAGGCGGCGCATCCGGATCCGCTCCTGTGCCAGGGTGAGTTCGTCCAGGCCCAGCAGCTGGTGCAGCGCGTCGAACAGATCACTCGGCTTTCCGTCCACCAGCGCGCCGAGTTCGCTGTAGGACAGGAAGGGGCGGTAGAGCTCGAGCTGAGCCGCCCACCGGTCCATGTCGAAATCCGTCGGCGCCGCGGGCGGATACCGCTGGGTCCAGTGCGCGTCCGGCAGGTCGGCGTCGGCCGCCCATTCCTTGGCGATGGTGAGCCGGGGCGCGTCACCGGCGGTGAGCAACTCCAGCTCGATGCGGGCCGCGGTGCCGTCGTGCAGGTTGCGCCAGCCTTCCCGCCAGGCCGCCGATCGACCGTCCCACCGGCGGTTACCGCCGGTCAGGGCCATTTCCGCGGCCTCGGCGAAACTGGATTTGCCGCTGCCGTTGCGGCCGACCACGAGGGTGAGACCGGGACCGGGCGGCAGTCGCAGCGTCGTCTCGGGACCGATGCCGCGGAAACCACACACCCGGATGGCGCTCAGGAAGATCCCGGAGTGATCGAATGCCGTTGCCGCGTCATCCGATTCGGCGGTGCCGAGAGCGCGCAGCACGGTCCGCGTGACCGAGGGCGTGACCGCCGGATCCTCGGCGAGGCGCCGGGTGACCACCTCCGAGAGCCTGGGCGGCGCGTCCGCGGATCCGTCGGCCTGGACAGCGTCGGGATCCAGGCGCATGCGAAAAATCCCCTCCACCATCGAGCCGCCACACGCCTCCGACCCCGTGAGCGGCGCCTTGTCGAAGCTGCGCGAAACGCTACCCGATGGCACCGGGATCGCCCACCGGGCCCATGCGAATCTGCCCGCGGGGATGGATATGGTCATCGAAACGCCTGCGCCGCGTCTCGATGTCCACCCCTCGCCAACCCCGGCGGGCAGCTCGATGGTGTCAACACCCGTTCCGGGTGGCTCGGTCGAGCCGAACAGAACAGAATGCCAGAGCGCCAAGATCGGCGCAAGGTTTGTCCCTGGGTCGAATACGGCGCGGGGACAAGCCGTTCCGCGCGCGGCGCCGCACCGGTGGCCGCACTTGTCGGTGCGCTGCGGTAGAAATCCGGTCAACCGAGCAACGAAGGAAGGCGATGAGCCACCACCGAGCTGGAGCCCCTCGATGACGACACCGTGGACGGAAGACCAGGTCACGGCGCTGGCACCGGACGCGAATTCGCTGTCGGCGGCGCGCAAGCTGGTGAACCGCTGGCGCGAGTGCGGGCAACACGGCACGGCCCTGTGGGGGCAGTGCGAGGGCAGCGGCGCCACGCCGTATCAGACGATCATCGACCTGTCCGGGCCTGCGTATCGGTGCTCCTGCCCGAGCCGCAAGTTCCCCTGTAAACACGCGCTGTCGCTGTTGCTGCGCTGGGCCGCGGGCGAGGTGGCTGTCGTTCCCGAGACCGCGGACTACGCGGTGTCGTGGATCGGCGGCCGTGCGGCGCGGGCCGCCGCGACCGCGGACCGGCCGCGCACCGCGAACCCGGCCACCGCCGAACAACGGCGGGTGCGGGTGACAGCCGGCTTGGAGGAACTCGACGTCTGGCTCGGTGATCAGGTTCGCACCGGGCTCGCACAGGCCGATCGCTCGTATCGCGCCTTCGAGGCCGTGGCCGCCAGAATGGTCGACGCGCAGGCCCCCGGCCTCGCCTCCGCCCTGCGCAGGCTCCCGGCCACCATAGCCACCAGGACCGACTGGCCCGACGTGGTGCTGCGCGAGTTCGCGCGGATGCATCTGCTGATCGCCGCGCACCGGCAGCTCGACACGGCGACGCCCGCGCTGCGCGCCTGCATCCGAACCCACGTCGGCTATCCCAACCCGGCCGAGGCGGTACGCGGCGAACCTCCGGTGCGCGACCGATGGATGGTGTTCGGGTCGCGGATCACCGAGGACGAGCGCCTCTATACCCGCCGAACCTGGTTGTACGGGCGCGAAAGCAGGCGCTGGGCGCTGGTGGTCGACCATTCCTTCGGTTCCCCCGGCTTCCCCGCCGACGTTCCCGCGCTCGGGCAGCTGGCCGACGCGCAGCTGCATTTCTATCCGGGCGCCGCGCCGCTGCGTGCGCTGTGGGGGGAACGGCACAGCGTCGCCGAACCTTTCACCACGCTGCCCGCCGACGCAGGCAAGCCCGCCACGATCGCCGCCGCGCTGACCGAGCACGCGTCGGCGCTCGGCGCCGATCCGTGGCTGCGTTCCTGGCCGATGCTGCTGGCCGACGTGGTGCCCACCAGGGCCGAAGAAGGCTGGTACGTCACCGAATCCGACGGTACGGCGCTGCCGATCCGGCCGGGCGAGCAACCGTGGACGCTGCTGGCCGTCTCCGGCGGTCATCCGGTGACCGTGGTCGGCGAGTGGAGCGCCGACGGGCTGGAGCCGATCTCGGTGTTCACCGCCGGTGAGGTCATCGATCTGGTGCGCACCGAGACCTTCGGAGCCGAAGCGCCGCATCCGCCTGCCGGGTCGGCCGGCAGTGCGGACCTCACGTCCGTCGCACTGCTGGGCACCGCACGCCGTACGCCGGATCTCGCCGCGCTCGCGCCGTCGATCGCGCGCGGGGCGGATCGATTGCCGAGCGATCCCGCGGTGCGGCTGCTCGAAACCGCCGCGCTGCATGACCTCTTCCTCCGTGGCGGGTTCACACCGGCCACCGCGGCGGCACCCGAGCCCGCGGCGGACGATCCCCGCCCATCGCTGCCGCGCCCCGCGGCGGCACGCCTGTCGCGCATGCTGCGGGAGCGTTCGGCATTCCTCCCCGAATGGTTCGAGGCGGCGCGGCCGCACGATTACCGGGCGCCGGACGCGCTCTGCGAGCAACTACTCGAGCACGCCGAGATCAATGCCACCATGCGCGAGCCGCTGCTACGGCTCGCGGGCGCCCGCGGCAGCTGGCTGGCCGCCCGGCACCCCGACTGGCGCGGCCTGGTCCGGTCGCCGTCCGCCGCATCCGAGCACTCCGCGGACACCTGGCTGTTCGGCCGGCCACCCGATCGGCGCGACTGGCTCGCCGAACTCCGGCGTAGTGACGGGGGCGCGGCCAGGGCGGCGCTCACCGCGGCGTGGCCGAAGGAAACCGGGCCGCTGAAAGCCGAACTGCTGGCCGTGCTGGCCGACGGACTCGGCCCCGACGACGAGCCCCTGCTGGAAACAGCGCTGGACGACCGGCGCGCGGATGTGCGCCGCACCGCCGCCGGACTGCTCGCCCTGCTGCCGGAATCGGCGTTCACCCAGCGGATGCGCGAGCGGGCGAGCGCGTGGATCCGCGCCGAGCACCGGATGCTGCACACGAATGTGGCGCTCGCATTACCGGATACGCTCGACGCTACCGCGCAGCGGGACGGGATCACCGACCGCACGACCGAATTCGCCTACCGCTGGAACGGCGCACCCGACGTGTCCGCGGCCCGGCTCCGGCAGGTGGTCGCCGCCACCCCGCTGACGCACTGGGCCGGTGTGCTCGGCACGCCACAGCAGGCGGTGCGCGCCACGATCGAAGACCGGTTCCGCCAGCCGATCTTCGACGGATGGGTGGATGCCGCTCTGGCGCAACGTGATTCGGCGTGGGCACGAGCGCTGTTCGAAACTGGTGTGCCCACCGACCTGGCGATGCTGCGCAGGCGAGAGCTGTTCGCGTTGCTGCCGCTGCCGGATCGGACCGCGCACCTGACGCGACTGGACGGCTCCTGGCTCTCCGAGATCGAGGCGTTGCTGCCCGCGATGGGCCATCCGTGGCCGGAAGCGCTGGCCAAGCACGTGGTCCTGCTGCTGTTCGAGCGGGCGCGGGCGGCGGCGCGGCGCCCCGAGGCGCACGGCGCCGCACCGAACGCGCACCGGTCGCTGCTCGCCGCGGCCGCGGTCCACCTTCCCGTCGCCGCCGCGGGCACACTGTCCGCGGTGGCCCGCCGATGCGACGATCCCGCCTGGGAGCGGGCCTTCGACCAGCTCACCCACGACCTCAACCACCGCTCGATGATGCTCGAGGAGCTGCAGTGACCACCACCGACCCGGCGCCCGATCTGCTGCGCCCCCATGCCGAACAGGCTTACGCCGACGAGCTGCGCGCCCTCGCCGCCGCCGACGACCGGCTCCGACCGCCGTCCTGGCGACTGTCGCCATGGGCGGTGGTCACCTACCTGCTCGGCGGCTCCCTTCCCGACGGCACCGTGATCACCCCGAAGTACGTCGGACCGCGCAGGCTCATAGAAGTCGCCGTCGCGACGCTGGCCACCGACCGGGCATTGCTGCTGCTCGGTGTGCCGGGTACCGCCAAAACCTGGGTGTCGGAACATCTCTCCGCTGCCATCAGCGGTGCGTCGACGCTGCTGGTGCAGGGCACCTCGGGCACGGCCGAGGAGGCGATCCGCTACGGCTGGAACTACGCGCGGCTGCTCGCGGAGGGGCCCAGCGAGGCGGCACTGGTGCCGTCACCGGTGCTCACCGCCATGCGAGCCGGTGCCATCGCCCGGCTCGAAGAACTCACCCGCATCCCTTCGGACGTGCAGGACGCGCTGATCACCATTCTGTCCGAGAAAACCCTGCCGGTGCCCGAACTCGGCATGGAGGTGCAGGCCGCCAAGGGCTTCAACGTCATCGCCACCGCCAACGATCGCGACCGCGGGGTGAACGAGCTGTCCTCCGCGTTGCGCCGCCGGTTCAACACGGTGGTGCTGCCGCTGCCCGCGAGCGAGGACGAGGAGGTCGCCATCGTCAGCAGGCGGGTCGAGCAACTCGGCGCCGCATTGGAACTGCCCGCCGTGCCCGCGGCGGCCGAAGAGGTGCGGCGGGTGGTGCGGGTCTTCCGCGAGCTGCGCTCCGGCAGCACCGCCGACGGTCGGACCAAGCTCAAGTCGCCATCCGGAACACTGTCCACGGCCGAGGCGATCTCGGTGATCACCAACGGGATCGCGCTATCGGCGCACTTCGGCGACGGCGTGCTGCGTGCCTCCGACATCGCGGGCGCGGTGCTCGGATCGGTGATCAAGGATCCGGTGGCCGATGCGGTGGTGTGGACCGAGTACCTGGAGGCCGTGGTCCGCGAGCGACCCGACTGGGCGGATTTCTACCGCGCCTGCCGTGAGGTCACCGGGTGACCTCCGGCGCCGATACCGACGCGGTAACCAAGGTTTTCGGCATCCGCCACCATGGTCCGGGGTCGGCGCGTTCGCTGCGGTTGGCGCTGGCGGCCTTCGAGCCCGACATGATCCTCATCGAGGGGCCCGCGGACGCCGATCCGCTGGTGGGCTTCGTCGCCGCCGAGGGGATGTCCCCGCCGGTCGCGCTGCTGGCCTACGTCCCCGACGCACCCGCGAAGGCCGCGTTCTGGCCGTACGCGGTGTTCTCCCCCGAATGGCAGGCGCTGCGCTACGCCGTGGACAACGACGTGCCCGTCCGGTTCTGTGATCTGCCCGCGACCGTCACCCTGGCGGCGGAGGAGGAGCCCGGCGATCGGTTCGATCCGCTGGCCGCGCTCGCCGAGGCAGGCGGCTACGACGACGCCGAACGCTGGTGGGACGCCGTCGTCGAGACCGTGCCGGACGCCGAAGCGTTCGAGGCGATCACCGAGGCGATGGGCGCGTTGCGCGAGTCCGCCGAGCGCACAGGCGACATGACGCCGGGCACCGGCTCGTCAGGCGCGAGCCAGAACCCGTCGAACGGCGAGCCCACGGACGCCGGAACCGTCCACAACTCGCCAACGGCCGAGTCCACCGGGGACCGCTCCGCACAACACATACCGGTGACCGGCGAACACACGGGAGACCGGCGAGCCCACCTCGAACCAGAAGACCGAGACGCATACGGCTCAACGGCTTCCACCGAACGCACGGCCGGTCGGCGCGCACAGCAGGGACCAGAAGACCCTGAATCCGCGGAACACACAACGGCACTCGCCGAACCCACAGATTGCCGGCGAGCCCAACGCGCACTCGCAGGGACGGAACCCGCTGACGACCGATCGGCGGCCGCCGATTCGGGGCGCGGTCGATCCGAGCCTGCCTACCCCGCAGCCACCCAACCGGCGCACGGTGGATCCGCGGATGACTCGGCGCCGGAGTTGGACTCGGTCGCGGAGGCTGTCGCCGAATCGACCCCGGTGCGCGAACCACCCCCCGAGCCACTCGTGGTCGACGCCCACACGCTGCGGCGTGAAGCCTATATGCGCCAGACGATGCGCAAGGCGCTCAAGGACGGAGCGCGGCGGCTGGCGGTGGTGTGCGGTGCGTGGCACGCGCCCGCGCTCACCGGAGCGCTGGGTCCCGCCGCGCCGGACACCCGGTTGCTCAAGGGTCTGCCGAAGACCAAAGCGCGGCTGACCTGGGTGCCGTGGACGCATTCGCGGCTGTCCACGTCCTCCGGGTACGGCGCGGGCGTCACGTCCCCTGGCTGGTATCACCACCTGTTCACCGCGACCGAGCGACCGATCGCGCGGTGGCTGACCAAGGTGGCGGGTGTGCTGCGCGCCCATGATCTGCCCGTTTCCAGCGCACACGTCATCGAAGCCGTCCGGCTCGCCGATACCCTCGCCGCGCTGCGCGGTCGGCCGCTCGCCGGTTTGTCGGAGGTCACGGAGGCCACCCGGGCGGTGCTGTGCGGCGGAGACGAGACGATGCTGCGGTTGGTGATCGGCGAACTCGTGGTCGGAGAGGCGCTCGGCGCCGTTCCGGAGCAGACGCCTACCGTGCCGCTGGACGCGGACCTACGCGCCACCATCCGATCGCTGCGGATGAAGCAGGAGCCCTCGATCCGCACCGTCGACCTGGATCTGCGCAAGGAACGCGAGGTCGAGCGGTCGCGGCTGTTGCACCGGCTGCGGGTACTGGACATCGCGTGGGGCACGCTCACCACCAGCGAGGTGCGCAGCACCGGCACCTTCCGGGAGACCTGGACGCTGCAATGGCAGCCCGAGTACGCGATCTCGATCATCGAGGCCTCCCGCTGGGGCACCACCATCCGCGGCGCGGCGGAGGCGAAGATCCTCGACACCGCGAGCAACGCCGACCGCTCGGTCGGCGAACTTACCGCCGCGCTGGAAGTCGCACTGCTCGCCGACCTCGGCGGCGCCACCGACGGATTGATCGCGCGGCTGGAATCCACCGCGGCGCTCGACCACGACGTCACCCATCTGCTGTCCGCACTGCCCGGCCTGATCCGGACGCTGCGTTACGGCGACGTGCGCGGCACCGACACCAAGGCGCTGGCCCACGTCGCCGACGGGCTGCTGGTGCGTATCTGCGCGGGCCTGCCCGCGGCGGTCACCGGATTGGACACCGACGCCGCCACCGAGCTGCGCGGTCTGCTGGACGCGGCGCACACCGCCATCCACATCAGGGACGACGGCTGGGCCACCGGCGAGTGGCTGGCCGCGCTGCGCCGCGTCGCCGACCGCGACGACGTGCACGGCGCGCTGGTGGGGCGTGCCGTCCGTTTGCTCGCCGACGCCGGCCGCATCGATGACGCCGAATCCGCGCGCAGGCTCTCCGCGGCCCTGTCGGTTGGCGCGACCGCCGCGGCCAAGGCGGCGTGGATCGACGGGTTCCTCGGCGGTCGCGGTCTGTTGGTGGTGCACGTCCGGGAACTGTTGCGGC
>NZ_JBHVDM010000046.1:0-52436 GCF_042802775.1 Nocardia sp. NPDC057455
TGGTACTGCACTCGACAGGGTGTGGGAGAGTAGGACACCGCCGGAACATCCTTCACGAAAGGCCCTCGACAACAGTCGAGGGCCTTTCGTCGTTTTATCGCGAATTACCTGCCCTGCCGGTCGGCGGCGAGCGCGGCCGTCAATGCGGTTGCCGCGCTTCGCGTCGCGTGCACGAATTCCTCGCGTTCCGCTCGTGTCGTCGCGGCCCGCAACGGTCCCAGTTGTACTTCGTAGGCCGCGGCGCCGCTCGCGTCGAAAACCGGCGCCGCGAGGTAACTCAGCGGCAAAACTTCCTCCGAATCCAGCTCGGCCCTGGTGAAGGGCCGCGAGGTGAGCGCGGCGAGCTGGCGAAGCGCGCGAGCGCGCAGATGAGGTTGCAGCAGTTCGGATCCCACCGCGCCGAGCAGATCGGCGAGCAGATCGACCATCCCCGCGTCGTCGGCGCGCGGCCGGAAGACGGCCACCCCCCGGTCGCGTACGAGTGCCAGTAACGCACCGGCCATCCGCTGATCCGCCTCGGTGGCGGTGCGCAGCCAGGTGTTCTGCTCATCGGCGGGCCGCCACGGCATCACGCCGGCACCGGCCGGGAATTGGAGCGGAATGCGATGTCCCACCGGGATTCCGGGAACGACGCGATCGACGCCGTGCCGGACGTCGAGCACCGTCAGCCGATCGGGTTCGATGCGGCTGAACGTGGCGCCGTACCCGGTGCGGGCCGCCAGGTCGGCGAGCAGGCCGCCGACGCCGTGCGGGAGGGCAGCCCCGCGCAGACCGGCCAGTGCGGGCCCGATGCCGAAGCCACGAGCCGGGTCACGGGCCACCCAGCCGGCCGCGTCCAGTTCGGCCAGGATCGCTGTCGCGGTCGCGCGTGCGATGCCGAGGCGCTCGGCGATGCCCGCGACGCTGATCGGCTCCCCGGAGGACGCCAGCAGCGAGACGATGTCGACGACGCGACGCGTCGGTGGTGACGCGGATCGGTCCGGCATGGCGGTACCCCTTGTCCCGCTCGGGTGAGCGACTTACGATGTCGAATATTAGATCACGGTATGTCGAATATTCGTCACCAGCGTAGGGAGCGCGAATGATCCTGGATCGGTTCCGAATCGACGATCAGGTCGCCATAGTCACCGGCGCGGGCCGCGGACTTGGTGCGGCGATAGCGGTCGCGTTCGCGGAGGCGGGCGCGGACGTGGTCATCGCCGCACGGACCGAAAGCCAGCTCGAGGAGGTTGCCGAGCGCGTCGCCGCCGCCGGGCGGCAGGCCCACGTGGTGCCCGCGGACCTGAGCGACGCCGAGGTCACGGCGGCTCTCGCCGCATCGGCGGTCGAACGCTTCGGGCGACTGGACATCGTGGTCAACAACGTGGGCGGGGCGCTGCCGTGCCCGCTGCTGGACACGACGCCGCAGGCGCTGACGGACGCGTTCGAGTTCAATGTCACCAACGCGCACGCCCTGATCCGGGCCGCGGTGCCACGCATCCTCGAAACCGCCGGTGGCGGTTCCATCCTGAACATCACCTCTACGATGGGGAGGCTGCCCGGGCGAGCGTTCGCGGCGTACGGCACGGCCAAGGCCGCACTCGCCCACTACACCAAGCTCGCGGCCCTCGACCTGAATCCACGTATCCGGGTGAACGCCATCGCGCCGGGCTCGATCCTGACCTCCGCACTGGAGATCGTCGCGGGAAACGACGCCATGCGCACCGAGTTGGAAACGAAGACGCCGCTGCACCGCATCGGCGAACCCGAAGACATCGCCGCGGCCGCGCTCTACCTGGTGTCGCCCGCGGGCAAGTACCTCACCGGCAAGATCCTCGAGCCCGACGGCGGCTTGATCATCCCGAACCTCGACCTCCCGATCCCGGATCTGTGACATGACATATCGCGTAGTGCAATGGGGCACCGGCAATGTGGGCAGACATGCCCTGGCCGGCGTCATCGCCCATCCCGAACTGGAACTGACCGGCGTATGGGTGTCCGGTTCCGCCAAGAGCGGCACCGACGCCGGGACGCTCGCGGGCCTCGAGCATCCCGTCGGCGTCACCGCCACAACCGACGCGGACGCCTTGCTCGCGTCCCGGCCGGATTGCGTCGTCTACTGCTCGATGACCGACAACCGGCTGTTCGAAGCCGTGCAGGACCTCCAGCGCATCCTGGCCGCCGGGATCAATGTCGTCGCTTGTGCACCGGTGTTCTTCCAGTACCCCTATGGCGTACTACCCGACGAGCTGCTGAAACCGGTGCAGGAGGCGGCGGCGAAGGGGAATTCGTCGCTGTGGGTGAATGGCATCGACCCGGGTTTCGCCAACGATCTGCTGCCGCTCGCGCTCGCGGGGACCTGCCTGCGCGTCGACCAGGTGCGCTGCCTGGAGATCGTGGATTACGCCAGCTATGACAACCGGGCGGTCATGTTCGACATCATGGGCTTCGGCAAGCCCGTCGACGAGATCCCCATGCTGTTGCAGCCCGGGGTGCTGTCGCTCGCCTGGGGCGGTACGGTCCGTCAGCTCGCGGCCGGGATCGGAGTCACCCTCGACGCCGTCACGCAGTCCTATGAGCGCATCCCGGCGCCGGAGTCGTTCGACATCGCGACCGGGCACATCGCCGAAGGAACCGCAGCGGCATTGCGTTTCGAAGTCCGGGGCATGGTCGGGGACGTGCCGGTCACGGTGCTCGAGCACGTGACCCGGCTGCGCCCCGACCTGTGCCCGGACTGGCCACAGCCGGCGCACCCCGCGGGCTCCTACCGGGTCGAGATCACGGGCGAGCCCGATTACGCGCTGGACCTGGTGACCTCGAGCCGCAACGGGGATCATAACTACGCGACCGTTCTGGCAACGGGCCTGCGGATCGTCAACGCCGTCCCCGCCGTGGTCGCCGCCTCCGCCGGAATCCTCACGGCACTGGATCTACCGCTGATCACCGCTCCCGCACAGCGTCTTGGTCACTGATCGATCTCCTTGCTCCAGCAGATGTCCGGACGGCGCAACCGGCGTGGGGCGGTGTCCTGAATCGCGTCACCGGCCGTCACGATGCTCGCGTATCCGCTCATATCGTTCGCGCAGCTCACGACTTCGAGCGGCCAGTTCCCGCGGCTGCTCGGCTTCCGGCCGCCTCCGGCGCTGCTCACGAACTCCCATCACGCACGTCCACACCAGTCCCGCCACGAACAGCACTTATCCCGGCCAGGCCGGCCAAGGCTCCGGACCATAGATAAGCCACTTCCAGGAGCGATCCACCGGCATAGCCGGTCACTCCCGCCGCCGCGAACCACCGCGCATCCATCATTCCCCTTGCGCCTGGGTCGAACACCATCGGTCATCGAGCGTACGGATCGCCGGGCGCGGTCCACGACGAGCAGTGCTGAGCCTCGGCGAGTCTCGCGGCAGATGGCCGCGTGACCCACCGCCTCGCCGACCGGCTGTCACATCGGTGACCGGTTCGGGCTCGGGCCCCGGCCGACGATCGGCCTCACTCGCGCCGCTTCTTCGGTCCGCCGCTGCCCAGCCGTGCGGGCAGGGGCCGCTGCGGGGCTATCCTGCGCGCAGTGCGGACAGTGCCCGCTCGACGTCGTCGGCGCTGTTGTAGAGGTGGAAGGCGAACCGCAGCCCGCCGCCGCGCGCCGAGGCAATCACCTCGGCCTCCGCGAGCCTGGGCGCCAAATCCCCCGCGCCGGGCACGGAGACGATCGGCGAGTCCGCGTCGACGGGCTCGAAGCCCAGTTCACGCAGGCCGTCGCGGAAGCGGTCGGCGAGTGCGAGGTCGTGCGCGCCGATCTTGTCGACGGTGAGTTCCTCGATCAGCGACAGTCCGGCCTGCGCGGCGAGAACGCCGAGCCAGTCGGGTGTCGTGTCGAACCGCCGTGCCGTCGCGGGTAGCGCGACCGGGCGGTAGAGCTCGGCCCAGCGGTCCTCGGCGGCGTACCAGCTCGAACCGACCGGACGCAGGTGCGGGACGAGGTCGGGCGGTGTGGCGAGGAACGCGACGCTGCGTGCGCCGATCAACCATTTGAAGGTGGCGCAGACCCAGTAGTCGGCGTCGGTGAAGCGCAAGGGCAGCCAGCCCGCGGCCTGGGTGGCGTCCACCAGCAGGCGCGTGCCGTTGGCCCGGGTGACCGCGCGCAGCTCGGCCAGATCGGTGACGCGGCCGTCCGCGGACTGGACCACGCTGACGGCCACCAGCGCGGTCTCCGGTCGCACGTGCGCGGCCAGTTCTCGCAAGGGCACGAAGCGCACGACGAGGTCGTCCCGGTACACGAAAGGCATTGAGACGGAGGAGAACTCACCTTCCGGCAGCAGGACCTCCGCGCCGGGGGGCAATGCGGTGGCGACGGGGCCGATGAGACCGGCGACACCGCTGCCGAGCGCGATGTCGTCGGCGGTCGCGCCGTCGAGCAGCCGGGCGAACCCCGCGCGCAGGTCGGGTGCCAGTCGATCCACCTCGGAGGTCGGTGCACCGCGGCCGGACGCCCAGCTCGCACTCGCGTCGCGCACCGCGGCCAGTGCCCGGGCGGAGGGCAGACCGAAGGACGCGGTGTTCAGGTAGGTGGTTTCGGGAGTGAACTCGTCAGGCGCAAGGGAGGGCATGCTCGCAGCATCCGCCGGACCATGCCGGTCCGTCCAGCGCCACCGGGCTGATAGTGGACCGATTTCCGTGCCCGGTGGTCACTTCTCCGCTGCCCACATATTGGACAGCAATTGGAAGCTGGGCGTGTCCGCCAGCGACTGCATGGATTCGTAGATGCGGCGATAGCCGGTGGAGGCGATGCGCCATGTGCCGTCGTCGTCGCGACGGTAGGTGTCGGTGTAGTAACCGGCCCCTCGGATCAGCACCCTGTATTCGGTGGCGATGACGGTGTCCTCGAACGCCCAGGATCCCGTGGCCGCCGCGCCGTCGACGCTGATCTCCGGGTGGTTGGCGATGTGTACCGAGACGATCGAGGGGCCGAGATTCTCCCGCATGAACGCGGTGATGGCGTCGCGGCCGTCCAGGTGCAGCGGTTCGCCCATGGCGTGCGTGCCGTAGCGTCCTTGCGCGTCGACGGTGAGGGTGTCGGCGAACTCGTCCCAGTCTTTGAGGTCGAGGCTCCGGAAGTAGCGGTACTTCAGCTGGCGGACGGCTTCGATGGCGTCGAGATCCATCCGTCGAGCCTGGCACGTGCGGCCGTCACAGACAAGAACGCGTTCTACTTTGTCGGAGATCGGCGTCTGACAGCGACGGATGGCGCCACTCGGGAGGTGAGGGCCGGGACCGTTCGCGGTCGCGGAATCGGTGATGAGAGGGTGTCGAACCAGCTCGACCGGGTACCCGTAGGACAGGTGTTGCCGTGTGACCGCGACAGCGCCTCAGGTACCGATCTCGTCACGACCAGGGGAATCTTGCGATGACCGACACTCCTGCTACCCACGACCCGAACCAGCAAACCCCCCTCGACCAGGGACTCGCCTTGAAAGCTGCCGCGCAGCGCTTGGAGGACGAATTCGACGGCGTCGCCAGCGAAGCCGCGATCGAGGATCATCTGCACTCGTCCTACGACCGTTTCGCCGACCACGCCACAGTCGTGAACTACCTGCCGCTGCTGGCCGAGCGGTACACCCGCGAGTGGCTGTTCACCCTCGCGGATTCCGCGCACGGGTCCGCCTAGCGGCCTCTAAGCTCTACGCGAGTGCGCGTGGAGGTTGGCAATGACGGTCGAGGTGATGACCGATCCCGAGCCGGGGGAGTTATGGACCGGGTCTGGACAGGCAGCACGGCCGGGTCAGCCCCCGGTGTCGATGATCGAGCGGATGACGCTGATACTGGAGGCTTTCGACGGCGCGACGCCTGCGCTCACCCTGGTCGAACTGGCCGAGCGCACCGGGCTGCCGCGTTCCACCGTGCACCGCATCCTCGACCAGTTGATCCGGCTGCGCTGGCTGGCGCACGCGCCCGGCGGGTACCGGCTCGGTTTGCGCAACTTGGAGCTGGGCGGACTTGCCGCGGAACACAACGAGATTCGTGACGCGGTGAGTCCGCTGCTGCACGATCTGTGTCAGCAGACCGGAATGGTCGGGCACCTCGGCGTTCTGGACGGGCGCGACGTGTTGTATCTGGACAAGGTGGGCGGCCGGTTCGCCGCGAGTGTGCCCACCCGGCTCGGCGGCCGGATGCCCGCGCACAGCACGGCCCTGGGCAAGGCGCTGTTGGCCACGTTGGACCCGACCATCGTGGAGGCCTCCTTCCGGGATCGCTTGCCGCAACTGACCCCGCGCACTCTCACCGACAGCACCGAACTGCATCGGGAACTCGGTCGTATCCGTAATCGCCAGGGCGTCGCTGTCGACAACGAGGAGTGCGTACCCGGTCTCGCGTGCGTGGCCGTGCCGATTCGCGGGCGCGGCGCCGCGGTGGCCGCGGTCTCGCTGTCGGGCCGGACCGGTTCCGAACCAGGGGCGCCGGACGCCGCGCGGCTGGCCCGCGCGCTGGCCGAGGTGGCCCAGGAGGCGGGACGAAACCTTTTCCCCCGGCACGCGCGCAGGCGCTGACGTCACCGCGAGCACGGTGGTTTCGCTCGAGCCGCACCGGATCATTTCCGATCGGCCGGTGCCGTTGCCGGGTGGAAAGGCGAAATTAGCGGTGTGCTTGCTGAATTGCGCGTCTTTCACAGTGAAGAATTTTCGTTCGCGCTGCGCCCGAGCGGTGGGGCTGCTTTCCTGGTGAGGTCAGGATGGACAGTCCGCGAGCAGGTGAGCCGGAGTCGGGGAAGCGATGCACCGGGTACCGATACAAGAGCGGCCATTTCGTTCCGAGTGGCTTTGGTTTGCGGCAGGCGTGCTGGCCACCGTCGCGGTGGGCGTCTGGCTGGTGCGGCCGTCGGCGCCCGCCTGCGTCGCGGCGGATCCACCGCACGAGGCGTCCTCGCCGTTCGGATATCCGGTGACCGCCATGACTTTCGCGCCGATCGGGCCGGAGACCTCCGTGGAGGCGCGCTACTTCGTGTTCGGCAAGCAGGTGTCGTGTTCCTTCCGCGAGCTGCCGCCGGACGGCTTCTATGCCGGGCTGTCCACCCCCGACTTCGGGCACGCCGACCTCTGCGGGGCGTTTCTGGACATCGCGAGTCCCCGCGGGTCGGTCCGGGCACTGGTGGTCGACCGCTGTCCGGCATGCGCTCCCGGACAACTGGAGCTGAGTGCGGCGGCGTTCGCGCGGATCGCCGATCCCGCCGACGGAGTGGCGCGGGTCGGCTATCGCCTGGTCCGCGACCCGCAACCGGCGCAGGAGCTGACCTACGAGGTTCAGCCGGATTCGTCCGCGTCCTGGTTCGGCGTCCTGTTCGGCGGCTCCGGAAATCCGTTGCGTGCGGCGGCTGTCCGGCCCGCCGCGGGCGGTCCGTGGCGACCGCTGATCCGACGGGCCGACAACTATTGGACCCTCTCCGGCGCCGGGCCGGGCCCGTTCACCGCGCGCGTGACGGACGTCTACGGCAACGAGGCCGAGATCACCGATGTCATGGTGGAGCCGGGGCGGTACGCGACGCGGACCCGGCTCTATTCCGGCGCGCCGTCGTTCACGTCGGCGCCGGTCCTCGCCACCTCGACCGGGCCGACCACGGTCGCCTCCCGCTGCGGGCGGTAGCGATCAGGCGAGTTCCGCCGCCAGCGCACGCCCCGCGGCCCGGCCGGAGAAGATGCACCCGCCGAGGAAGGTGCCCTCCAGCGCGTTGTACCCGTGCACGCCGCCACCGCCGAATCCGGCGACCTCACCCGCCGCGTACAGACCTGGGAACGTCGTGCCGTCCGGCCGGATCACCTGAGAATTCAGGTCGGTCTGCAAGCCACCCAAAGTTTTCCGGGTGAGGATGTTGAGCCGCACGGCGATCAGCGGGCCCGCGGCCGGATCGAGGATCCGGTGGGGTTTGGCGACCCGGCCCGCCTTGTCGCCCAAGTACCGGCGCGCGTTGTCGATCGCCATCAGCTGGCTGTCCTTGCTGTACTTGTTCGCCAGTTGCCGGTCCCGCGCGACGATCTGGCGTTCCAGGTCGTCGTAATCCAGCCGGGGGCCGCGAGCGATCTTGTTCATGCCCTCGACCAGTTCACGCAGCGTGTCGGCCACGACGAAATCGACACCGTGCTGCTTGAACGCCTCGACCGGCCCCGGCGCACCCTTGGCGACGCGGCTTTTCAGTGTGAGCTTGAGATCTTTGCCGGTGATGTCCGGATTCTGCTCGGAGCCCGACAGCGCGAACTCCTTCTCGATGATCGACTGGGTGAGCACGAACCAGGAATAGTCGTGACCGGTCTTCAGAATCTCCTTCATCGTCGAGTTGGTGTCGAATCCGGGGAAACACGGTGCGGGCAGCCGCTTTCCGTTCGCGTCGAACCACATCGAGGACGGCCCGGGGATGATCCGGATCGCGTGATCGGGCCAGATCGGGTTCCAGTTGACGATGCCTTCGGTGTAGTGCCACATGCGATCCCGGTTGACGATGGCGCCGCCCGCGGACTCGGTGATCGCGAGCATCCGGCCGTCGACGTGCGCGGGCACGCCGGAGATCATGGTCTCCGGGCACGGACCCAGCCGCTCGGTGGGCCAGTTGCGCCGGATCAGCTCGTGGTTGTGGCCGATGCCGCCGGAGGTCACGATCACGGCCTTGGCGCGCAACTCGAATTCGCCCACTTCGGTCCGCGACGAGGCGCGTCCCCGGTCCAGATCGGTGTCCTCGAGCAGCGCGCCGCGTACGCCGACCACCGCGTCGTCCTCCACGATCAACTCGTCCACCCGATGGCGGAAGCCGAATCGAACCAGTCCGCGCCGCTCGCCTTCGAGGACCGGCTCGGCGAAGACCCGGACCACCTCGGGACCGGTGCCCCAGGTGAGATGGAAGCGCGGCACCGAGTTGCCGTGTCCGTCGGCGCGGTCGCCACCGCGCTCGGCCCAGCCGACCAGCGGCGTCACCCGCAAGCCGAGGTCGCGCAGGTACTCCCGCTTCTCGGTGGCCGCGAACCGCACATACGCCTGTGCCCACTGCCGGGCCCACTTGTCCTCGTCGTCGCGGTCGAACCCGGCCGAGCCGAGCCAGTCCTGCAAGGCCAGATCGTAGGAATCCTTGATGCCGAGGCGCCGTTGCTCCGGGCTGTCGACGAAGAAGAGCCCACCCAGCGACCAGAACGCCTGACCACCGAGATTGTTGCGATTCTCCTGGTCGAGCACGTGCACCGTGCGGCCCGCCTTGACCAGTTCGTGCGTGGCGACCAGGCCGGCCAGCCCGGCGCCTACGACGAGAACGTCCGCCTCCGGCGAAACCGCGGGACTGCTGTGGGACATGTTCATCCTTCGGTTGCGGTGCTGTAGGCCAGCACGACGTGGTGGAAGAGTTCGGTGCGGCGCTCGCGCACGGCACGGCTGCCCGGTTCCATCAAGACCTGCACGCTGGTTCCGTCGTGGACGGCGATGAGCGCTTGGCCGAACGCCTCCGGGTCCGGCACGGTGCGGCCGCCGCGGGCGAGCGCCGCGACGATGGTGGGCATCAGGGCCGCGACGATGGCTTCCTCGCGGGCGGCCATCACCCGCCGCAGCGCGGGGGTGCGCAGGGCGTGCGCGGTGAATTCGGCGGTGATCCGGTACCAGCCCTCGTCGACCGGCACCGCCCGTTCCAGTCGCCGGACGGCGGCGCGTACGTCGTCGGCGCCGTCGGCGGCGATCTCGTCGAGAATGGCGCTCGCCTGGGTGAGCATCGCCGTCGAGCGCTGCTCCCACATGGCCAGGAACAGCTCGTCCAGCGAGCTGAAGTTCGAGTAGAACGCCCCGCGGGTGAATCCGGCGCGCTCGCACACCCGCTCCACGGTGGCGCGCCCGAAACCCTCCTCGGCGAACGCATCGTAGGCGGCGGTCAGCAGCCGGTTCCTGGTTTCGGCGCGGCGGCGGGTGACCCGGGCGGGTGCGGCCTGCGTGGCCTCGGACGCCATCGGACACCTCCTCGGTTCGGCCTCCACCGGGCATCGGATACAGAAATGTACTCGATACAGAAACGTATCAGACGTCGGTCGGCGGTGTGGGCGAATCCGCCGAGTAAGGTAATTCCGGCGCATTCGGCTCGGCCGGGGATGCCCGGTCGGTGTCGATCCGATCGGTGCGAGGTGATCCGACGATGAACCAGGTCCGCCCCGGCACGACTTCGATGCGGTGCTGGCGGGTACACAGACCGGGCCCGATCGATGGCGGCCCGCTGCACCCGGAGCGAGCATCGGTCCCGGAACCAGGTCCCGGCGAACTGATGGTGCGTGTGCTGGCCTGTGGCGTATGCCGGACCGACCTGCACGTAGCCGAAGGCGATCTTCCGGTGCACCGCGCCGGGGTGGTACCGGGACACGAGGTCGTCGGCGAGGTCGTCGCGATCGGGCAGGGCGCGGAGGGGGAGGGCTTCGCGGTGGCGGACCGGGTGGGCATCGCCTGGCTGCGGCACACGTGCGGGGAGTGCAAGTTCTGCCTGCGCGGCGCCGAGAACCTCTGCCCGCATTCGGCCTACACCGGCTGGGACGCCGACGGTGGCTACGCGGAATTCGCCTGTGTGCCCGCGGCGTACGCGCTGCGCCTGCCCGCCGGCTACTCCGACGCCGACTCCGCCCCACTGTTGTGCGCGGGCATCATCGGATACCGGGCGCTGCTGCGGGCCGCCGTGCCGCCGGGCGGGCGGCTGGGAATCTACGGCTTCGGCGGCAGTGCCCACATCGCCGCCCAGGTGGCCGCCGCCCGGGGAGCCCAGGTGCACGTGATGACCCGCGATCCGGCGGCGCGGGAGCTCGCGACCGCGCTCGGCGCCGCGTCGGTGCAGGGCGCGGCGGATCCGCCTCCGGTGCTGCTGGATTCGGCGATCCTGTTCGCGCCGGTCGGGGACTTGGTGCCGCCGGCGCTCGCGGCGCTCGATCGCGGCGGAATCCTCGCCATCGCCGGTATCCACCTCAGCGACATTCCCGCGCTCAACTATGAGCGGCATCTGTTCCAGGAGCGCGAGATTCGGTCGGTCACCGCGAATACCCGCGCGGATGCTCGGGAGTTCCTGGCTTTCGCCGGTGACCACCGGATACAGCTGACCACGCACGGGTACTCCCTGGACATGGCCGATCGGGCGCTGACCGATCTCGCGCATGGACGATTCACGGGCGCAGCGGTTCTCGTGCCGTAGCGACTACGGAGAACACGATTCGGCGCTGACTCCGTATCGGTCGAGTGGAGTTCCTTGACGGCCTCCGGAGCTGTTCCTACCTTCGCGGATATAGCCGAGTAATTGTCACTGACAAGTGTCGCCCGGCTGTCTCACAACGGCGTGAGTAGGTGAGTACGATGGCCAACCGGAAGGTAATAGTCTTCGAAAAGTGGCGGGTAGTAGAGGCATTCGCGGTGCTACTGCTCGTCGCGGGGTTCGGGGCGGCGACGGGATTGCACGCATGGGCGACGTCCTGTGCTGCGGTCGACGTGGTCGTCGCCCGAGGTACCCACGAACCCGGGTATCTGGGGGCGGTGGTGGGCGACCCGCTGTATGACGCACTGTGGCAAGCACTTCCGGTCGATTCGCAGGCATATCGGGTGGACTACCCCGCCGATCTGCTCGACCCGTCCTCGATCGGCCGCGGCACCCAGGACATGACCGCCCATGTGATGTGGCAAGCGGCGCGGTGCCCGGACCAGCGGTTCGTCCTGGTCGGCTTCTCGCAGGGAGCCGTCGTGACGCACGGGGTGCTCGGCACCGGCATCGTGACCGCGCTCGGTGGCATCCGCACACTGCCCGCCGATCTGGAATCCCGGGTAGCCGCGGTGCTGTTGTTCGGCGACCCGATCCGGCTGATCGGCTGGTCTGTGCCGGAGCAATACGCCTGGCGGACCGGAAACTACTGCGCGAGCGGTGATCCGGTATGCGAGGGCGGCATCCGTCCGGCCGCGCACACGGACTACCGGTGGGCCATGTGGCCCGCCGTGGAGTTCGCGGTGTACCGGATGTGACAGCGCGGACCGGGAAACCGCGGGAGTGGGGCCGACCGAGGTCGGCCCCACTCAGCTGTGCGTAGCTACCACTGCAAGCCCGGGACGACACGCGCGACGCGCGCCGCAGGGGTGGGCAGTGCCATGAGCGGCATGATCACCGGGGCCAGCACGGAGAGCGCGCCGCCGCTAGGCGCAGGCTCGGCGGCGGGCGATGGATCGGCCGGACGGCGGTCCGCGTCGCCCCGCGCGGCGCGAGACTCCCCGAACAGGCGGTAGCCCTGGTGCATGATCTGACGCTTCACCGACGGCATCAGCAATTCGACCGCTTGGGCGAAGGTGCCGACCGGCGTGTCGATCCGATGCGGACGGTCCTCGAGCGCGCGCACCACGATCGCGGCCGCCTGGTCCGGATCCGGCACCGGAAGCGCGCGGTACAGGTCGGTCGGCGCGATCATCGGAGTCCGCACCAACGGCATCCGTACCGAGGTGAACGTGATTCCGGCATCCCGGTTCTCCACCGCCGCGATCTCACTGAAGTTGTCCAGCGCCGACTTGCTCGCCACGTAAGCGGCGAACCGGGGCACCTTGGTCTGCACCGCGATCGAGGAGATGTTGACCACGTGCCCGAAGCGGCGCGCCCGCATCGACGGCAGCAGTCCGAGGATCAGCCGCACGGCGCCGAAGTAGTTCACCGCCATGGTGCGCTCGAAATCGTGCATCCGGTCGGTCGAGTTGAGCACCGAGCGGCGGATCGAACGGCCCGCGTTGTTCACCAGGTAGTCGACGTGGCCGTGGTCGTCGAGGACGCACTGCACCAGCTTCTCGACCGCTTCGGAGTCGGTGATGTCGCACGGATAGGTGTGCGCGACACCGCCTTCGGCGCGCACGGCGTCGGCGGCGGCCGCCAGGTCGTCGTGCCCGCGAGCGACCATCAGGACCGTGGCGCCGCGGCGGGCGACGGCGTGCGCGGTGGCCAGCCCGATACCGGAGGACGCGCCGGTGATCAGCACGACCCGTCCGGCGAGCGGGTCGCCGGTGATGGACACGCGTCCGCGCTGTGGATCGAGGTGGTCGCGCCAGTACTGCCACAGCCGCGCGGCGTAGCTGTCGAACGACGGTACGGTCAGGCCGCAACCGCGCAGTTGGGCGCGGGTGGAGTCGCTGATGAACTCCGCGGAGAACGAGGTGTGCGGAGCGACTTCGGCCGGGATGCCCACTTGGTCGAGCAGGAAATCGCGCACGGCGGTGACGCCGGGGATGTGCGCGAGGCCACTGAGCGCCATCCCGCTGCCCGGCACCGTGCCGACGCCGGTCGGGGCGCCTGCCGCGGCGGCGAGCGCGCGATACACATCGCCGAACGGCTGCGGTTCCGGATTGACCAGGTGGAAGGTGCGTCCGTCCAGGCCGGGGCGGCGGATCAGCTCCGCCATGGCGGCCGAGACGTAATCCACCGGAACGATGTTCGTGGCGCCGAGATCGGGGAGCGGCAACGGCAGGTCGGACGGCAGCGTGGCCAGCCGCGCGATCGCGCCGAAGAAGTAGTAGGGGCCGTCGATCTTGTCCATCTCGCCGGTGCGGGAATCGCCCACGATGATCGCGGGGCGGTAGACCCGCCAGCGCACGTCGCGCGACTCGCGGACGAGCTTCTCGGCGGCGAACTTGGTGCGGTGATACGGCGAGGTCAGCCGCTGCCCCAGGTCGAAGTCCTCTTCGAAGAACTTGCCTTTGTGGTCGCCCGCCACCGCCACGGAGGAGACGTGGTGCAGCACCGCGCCCAGCTCGCGGGCCAGGGCCAGCACCGAGCGAGTGCCGAGCACGTTCGCCGCGTGCGCGGTGTCCTCGTCGGCCGTCATGTCGTAGACGGCGCCCAGGTGGACCACGTGGTCGGCCCGCGGCGCCTCGCACGCCAATCCCAGGCCCTCGGCGGTGAGATCACCGATCAGCGCGAAGACCCGTTCGGCGCCGCGCCAGCCCGCCGCGATGTCGGTGAATTTCGCCAGCGACGTCTCGCGCACCAGCACGTGGACGATCGCGTCGGCGTCGCGATCCAGCAGGTCCTGCACGACCCGCCTGCCCAAGAATCCGGTTCCGCCCGTCACGATGTAAGTGGCCATCGCACTCTCCTGCTGCTTACTCGAACCATGTTGTCGCACAAGTCATCCGGCATGCGGCAATGGATGCGGACAGCGTTGATTCGGCCCCCAGCGACAGACGTCGGGCCGAAAGTAGGAACACCTTCGTCCTGACTTATTACTGAAGAGTAATGGACCGCGTGTGGCCCCGGCAAGCGATCATGGCCCGTGCGGCCTGTGGGGCTGGTCACCGTATGTGCAGGTCAAACGGTATGTGTTACAAAGATTTCCAGTTACTCACGTTCTGGTCGAGTGTCCAGCAACCTTGTGGCGTCCGACGCGACTACTTCTTCTCGACCCGTGCGGGCGGCGACTGCAGCGGCGGCTTGTCGCGCAGGAACGTCTCGAAGGCATCCAGGTCGGTCGGGCCCACCGCGGTATCGGCGCCCTCGGCGAAAACGGTGAATCCGTCACCGCCCGAAGCGAGGAAGTTATTGGTCGTGACGCGATAGGTGGCGACCGGGTCGAGTGGCTGACCTGCGATGCGGACGCTGTCCGCGATCACCTTCGAGCCCTTGGGCGCGGTATCGGAGTAGGCGTACCCGATGCCCGCGAGGGACAGGATCGTCGGTTTGCCGGGGTTGTTCCACTGCTGTTCCAGCAGGCGCAGGATCTGGGTGCCGGTGAGCGTGAGCGTGACGACCTGGTTGCCGAACGGCTGCACGGTGAACAGGTCGCCGTAGGTGATCGGTCCCTGCTTCAGATCGGCGCGCACGCCACCGGGGTTCATGAAGGCGGCCACGGCGGCGGCCGGGCCCGCGGTGACCGACAGCATGGAATCGGCGATCACGTCGCCCAGCGGTGAGGTGCCCGCGGGGCCCGGGTCGTGCGGCAGGGCGTTCGCGGTAGCGCCGACCACGCGGCCCGCGCGAGGCCGGGACTGCTCGGTGTAGAAATCGATCAGCGCGGTCGTCGGGGCATCGGGTGTCACCTCGCGGGTCACCACTCGGTTGACCGCCGCCGCTTGCACGCCATCGCTGCCGAAACGCAGCGTGACGTCGGTGACGAGCCGTCCGTAGGACGATGCCTGGGTGATGACCTTGCCCCCGATGGTGCACACGTAGGGCTGGTGACTGTGGGCGGTGAACACCGCCCGGACCGCGGGGTCGACGCGCTCGGCCAGCCCGGCCACGTTCGGGGTGACGTTCGCGCATCCGTTGTAGTCCAGTGGTGCGTCCCGCTCGGGCCGCTGGGCGCCGCCGTCGTGCACCAGCGCCACGATCGCCTCCGCGCCCGCCGCTTTCATCTCCGGCACGTAGCGGTTGATCGCGACGGCCTGGTCGCCGAACAGATATCCTCGGATACCCTCGGGAAGAACGATATTCGCGGTGTCGGGCGTGACGGTGCCGACGACGCCGATGCGGTGCCCACCCACCTCCAGCAAGGTCCACGGACGCAGTGCGGGTGGCAGGTTGCCCTGCGCGTCGGTGACGTTCGCGGCCAGGTAGGGGAACCTGGCGCCGGTGAACGGAGCGCCGGGAGAACATCCGTCCCACGCGCACCCGCCTTGCTGCAAGCGCGCCAACTCTCTTACGCCGTCGTCGAATTCGTGGTTGCCGACCGCGGAGGCGGCCACTCCCACATGGTTCAGGAAGCCGATCGTCGGCTCGTCGTGGAACAGGCTGGAGACCAGCGGGCTGGCCCCGATGTTGTCTCCGGCGGCCAGTACGGCGCTGGACGGATATGCGGCCTTCAGGCGTGTCAGATGGGTCGCGAGATACGCGGCTCCGCCCGCGTCGTAGGAGCCGATCCTCCCGTTGGACCCGCTCGGTGGCTGCAGATTCCCGTGCAGATCGTTGATGCCGAACAGGTGCACTTCGTCGGGCTGCGCGGGACGCAGGTCGTTCGTCGAGATCAGGGGCACGATCTGGGCCGCCGTCGATGAGCCTGGCCCGGCGCCGGGGTCGGACGTCGTGCCGCAACCCCCCACCAGACCGACACCGACAAGACCGGCAAGAACCACGGCGATGCGACGGCGCGCTCTCATACCATGACTGTCCCACGTCCCCGGCGTTCGCGCAGCACGGCCGAAAAGCCGCGCGACGCAGCACGATGCGCCACGGCCGATCCGCTACTGAGCGGCGGGGAATTCCTCGGCGAGTTCCTCGAAGACCGCGGTGTTCATCGCGAAGGCGCGCTTGCCCTCGTCGAGCACACGGCGGCGCTCCAGATCGTCGAGCGGCAGGCGATCGAGCAGGCCACGGTATTCCCGCTTGAACGCCGCGGGGTTGCCGACGCCGTCGAAGACGTAGAAGCGGACGCCGTCGCCACGATGCGGGAGGTTCCACAACTTTTCCGCGGTGCCGCGGATGACCTGTCCGCCGGACAGATCGCCGAGGTAGCGGGTGTAGTGGTGGGCGATGTAGCCGGCGGGCCAGTCGCGCGCGCACGCATCGATGCGCGCGGCGTAGGCAGCGGTGGCGGGCAGCGGTTGCAGGCCGGTACTCCAGCCGGGTCCGAGGAGATGCGCGAGATCGCGTTCGAGTTCCGCGGTGCGGGCCAGCTCGGGGCGGATGAACGGTCCGGCGACCGGATCGTCGGCCAGCGTCTCCCATCGCTGTTCGAGCGCGCGGTAGATGAACCAGAGCTGGCCGGTGTAGCGGTGATACGAGTCGACGCCGAGGGATCCACCCAGCATGTCGCTCATGAAGCGGGAATTCTCCGCCTCCGCGTGCTGCTGCGCGGTGGCGCTACGGATCTGCGTCGAGAACGGATCTGTTTCCGGCATGCCCGAACCACCTCACCTCACACCGGGGCCGCCATCGAATCGCGCCGCCCTGACCAGTTCGATAAGAGGTTACCGGGCGGCCGTTCGGCGCGCATGCACCTCGCGGCTCAGTGCGCGGACGCCGAGCGGCGGCGACGCCGCACGATCGGGCGGCGCAGCGAGCCGAACCGGCGCAGTATCCGCGGCCTGCGTACGGTGCGGTCGCACCACTCGCCGAGGGTGACACCGGCCGCCAGCGCGCAGCCGATACCGAAGGCCGAAAGCAGCTGGTTGGCTCCGATCAGCAATTCGTCGTTGAGCAGGGCGTAGAGCCCGCGGTAGACCTTCAGGCCGGGCAGCAGCGGGGTGATACCCGCGACGGCGACGACCAGCGGGGGAGTCAGCGATCGGCGGGCCATCAGGCCACCGGCCAGGCCGACCAGCGTCGCGGCGGCGCCGGAGGAGATCACCGGGCCGAATCCGGCTTGCTGGACGAGCAGGAAGCAGATGATGCCCGCGGCGCCGCTGCCCGCCGCGGCGGCGAGGGCCCGGCGCTCGGCGTAGCAGGCGAGCGCGAACGCCAGGGCCGCCACCGCACCGGCCAGGATCTTCACCGGCAGGTCGGTGATGTCACGCGCGGAGCTCAGATAGACCGGTGGCACCGTGGCGTCGAGGAGGTCGGCGATACGCAGGGTGAGTGCGATGCCCGCGATGATGCCGCCGGTCATCATCATCACCTCGAGCATGCGGGCCGTGGCGGTGATGGGGGCGCCGGTGATCGCGTCCTGCACCGAGCCGACCAGTTGCAATCCACTGAGCAGCACGGTGATCCCGGCGGCGATGATCAGGGTCGGATCGGCGTCGATCCGCAAGCGCGCGGCCAGGCTCGCCAGCACGATGGCCGGGATCGCCGCGATGGCGCCGCCCACCATGTGCTGGAAGAAGAACGGCAGCCCATAGCGATTGAGGACGCGATTGGTGCGGTCGATCGCCGCGGTGGTCGCGAAACTGACCGCGGCGACGAGAGCGCCCGCACCGAGCAGCGCGGCGATCGCCGCCGCCATCAGCGACCACGCGGCGGTGGCGGTCCACCGCTGGTACGGGTGCGGCGCCGAGGTGATCGCGTCGAGCGCGGCGCGGGCCTGGTCCGGGGGGACCACTTCGTTGCGGATCCGGCGGGTCAGCCGGTCCACGGCGGCCAGCCGGGTGAAGTCCAGGGCGCGGTAGTGCACGATCCGCATGGTGCTGGCAGGCGGCCGCGCGGGCCCGCGGTCGGCCCAGATGCGGATGGCGTCGTAGGTGACGTCGATGCTGCAACGGGACAGCCCGTAGGTGGCGGCGATGAACCGCACCGTCGTGGTGGTGTCCACCACGCCGGTGCCGGAGGCGAGCACGACCTCGCCGACCCGGACCGCGAGATCGAGGACTTCGGCCACTCTGGCGTCGTCGGTGAGATCGATCGGCTGCAACGGCGTCGGCGCGGTGACGATGGTGTCCGCGGTCGCCTGCCGGTCCGCCACCAGCATGCCGACGGCCTGGGTGACGACGGGTATGGGCCGAGCGCGCCGCAGGCGAAGCCCGCGACGCCAGCCGAGGTGATCCACCCGACCGGTGGTGACATCGCCTGCGGAAGATGCGTCGAGACTCATGGACGCGAACCTAGTCATCCGACGTCTTCTTGGCATCCGCGCGGGTCGCGGCGGGCGTGCCAGTCCCGGAGACCCCTGGATGCGACCGGCGAATCGTGGTAGAACTTGTTCTAATTTCGGCGATGGGAGCGCGTACGGTGCGGTACGGAATCGTGTTGTTCACCAGCGATCGGGGTATCACCCCCGCGGATGCGGCGGTGGCCGCCGAGCGTGCCGGTTTCGACACGTTCTACGTCCCCGAGCACACCCACATCCCGGTGGTCCGGGCCGCGGCGCACCCGCGCACCGGAGATGCGAGCCTGCCCGACGACCGCTATCTGCGCACCCTGGATCCGTGGGTCGCGCTCGGCACCGCCGCGTCCGTGACCGAGCGCATCGGGTTGTCCACCGCGGTGGCGTTGCCCGCCGAGCACCATCCGATCACGCTGGCCAAGACCATCGCCTCGCTGGACCATCTGTCCGGCGGCCGGGTCAGCCTCGGCGTCGGATTCGGCTGGAACACCGATGAGCTGGCCCACCACGGTGTGCCCGCGGGCAAGCGCAGGACGGTGCTGCGGGAGCATCTGGAGGCCATGCGCGTGCTGTGGACCGAAGAGGAGGCAGGCTTCGACGGCGAGTTCGTCACCTTCGGCGCCAGCTGGTCCTGGCCGAAGCCGGTGCGGAAGCGCATTCCGGTCCTGCTCGGCGCGGCGGGCACCGAGAAGAATTTCACCTGGCTGGCGAAGTACGCCGACGGATGGATCACGACGCCGACCGAGGACGGCTTGGACCAGAAAACCGATCTGCTGCACCGGGTCTGGCGCGAGCACGGGCGCGCCGACCGCCCCGAGATCGTCGCGCTCGCCGGTCGGCACGACGCCGGGCAGCTGGCGCGCTGGGCCGAAGCCGGCGTCACGGAAGCGGTTTTCGGGCTGCCCGACCGCCCGGCGGAGGACGTGCGGGCCTACCTCGCCCGGTTGGCCGGGAAACTCGGGATCGAGCACACCGAGTGACGCGCTGAAATCGGTGGACGCCGAGGCGAGAACAGACGCACTCACAGCCGTCAGCCGGTTCGGCATATCGCCGCACCGCTCTACTCGGCGGCGACGCGCTCGATCCGATCGGCGCGGCGTCGTGCGCATCGGCTACAGCCGCGTCCGGACCGAGGATCAGCGCGCCTGGCTATTCGAAGAGCTTTCGCGACGTAATTTGAGTTCATGGATGACGAGACCTCTGCGCCGAAAAGGCTTCAAGAGTCCGCCAGTCCGGCCGAACCTTCGGCGCCGGCCTCTTCGCTCGACTTCGCGGAACTTCGGCGCAGTCTGCGAATCGCGACACGCAATGGGCGATATGCGCTGGTCACCGCGGTCACTGCGGCGGTGATCTCAGCTGGGGTATCAGCGTGGGCATCCACCCATGTGAGTAGCACGGAGATGAACCGACAGGAGCGCTTGGCGGCTGCGCAGGCAGTGCGCAAGGATCGCCACGAAGCGTATGTCGCTTATGTCGCGTCTGCGATGGACTTCGCCGCCCAACTGGGTCGGATCCATGCCGCGCTGGAAGCCCGCCCACCCGTCTATGCCACCATCTCCTCGGAATTGAACAACCTTCAGCAACCACTGCAATCGCATATGCGTGCCGAAGCCGCGGTGCGGATCGTGGGCAGCGAGATGGGCCCGACCCTCGCCCGCCGCGACCGCGAGCTCAGCGCACTCATGTTCGAGCCCGCCGACTCCTCCTTGATGGTCGTCGAAAATCACCTCGGCCAACGACCGGGCGCACTCACGGACGACGACGAGTGGCACCGAGTCGCGGCCGTTGCGCTCGCGGCGATCGAGAAGTACACGAACGACATCAGCATCAACGACATCGCTGAACAAGCGAGAGCTGACTTGGGGGTCGGATGATCTCAGGTGGCCGGTCGGCCACCGCGCCTGCTACGGCCGACACGGTCGGCCGGCATTCCCGCTCATGGGAATGAGGCACATTTCCTACCGGGCATTCTCGGTGATAGCTGCTGGCAGCTTCGAGTTCGGAGGCAACAAGGGGTCGGTTGTGTGAGAAGGATTCCCGCTGTCGATCAGCTGGTCGATCGCCTGATCACGGCGATCGGGAAAGCCGGTCCCGGTGCTGGACATCCGCTGAGGAAACTCGCCGAGGTGAGTCGGACCGGGGCCGCGGAACACGAGCACGGTGATGTCGCATCCGCTCCGCGGATCGCTGATCGCTCGGGGCACAACGATACGTCTACCATGGCAATGGCCTCCTACACCGACGGCCATCGGGGTGTGGACGCGGTGCGGCGCGATCCCCCTCGGTCCCCTCTGATGGCCCCACCGCCGGATCGGGAGACGCTGGACAGAGCAAGTGACGTGGTCGACGCGATGATGCGGAGGCGGTTCGGCGACCGGGAGCCGTCGCGGATCGAACTCGAAGACCTGTACCAGGAGAACATGTCCCTGGTGGAACAGTACGTGCACGTCGACAAAGGGATAGAACGGCTGGCGAGACAGCTGGGCCGCAGCACCGACGAGGTGCGAGCGCACATGCGAGACGAGTTGCGCACGTTGCTGCACGACAAGCCGGTAGCCATCCGGATCCGCGCTGATTCCTTGATCTCAGTGCTCGATGAGGGGCGGTACACCTCGCGGCGGACACCGGGAGGCGAACGTGCCCTCGCCGAGCACGAGTGGTTCGGCAGCGAGCCGACCTATGGGTACGTCGCGATCGACGGAGTGCGTCCGAGCGGGTTGGGCGATGACGAGTGGGCGGGGACCGACGCACTGAACGAATGGGGGCGCGAACAGATCGTCCTGAAGCCCGAGGTGCGCGAGCGTTGCACTTTCACCGTCGGTGATTCGCTGATTCACAAGTCCTATTCGGTGCCGTCTCCGCTGACCGATCCGCTCGAATGGTCCTACGGCGTTTCCACCGAGCACACGGCGATGTCCGGCCTCGACCGTGACTATTCCGGACAACCATTCCGATCCCGCTGCTTCGTGGAAGCGCAGATCCACGGGGATGTCACCGTCGACGACATCGATTACGTCGCTCTGCACAAGGAACCGAGTGAGTCGCTACAAGCGGCGCTCGAGCGATCCGGTGTCGACTGGCGTGTGACGAACAACAGTACGATCGCAGAGCACGGAAGCATGACCGAACGCGCAGCGGCACTCGAACGCGCTGAAACAGATCTGAACTTCCTGAGAAACAGTTCAGGTGAACAGGCCGCGGAAGGCGTCCACGAGCTGCTGCAAGATGTCCACCAGCTCAGAAACGCCACCGGGTCGACCTGACTCGTCGCGATCCAGAAGCGGGTGAATCCCGGCATGGTCCTTGGCGAAGGTTCGCCTTGCGAGGTCGCACCGCACGGCAAATCGGTCCCGGTAGCCGTATCGGCCGACCGCGCCGCGTTGCGAGCCGAACTGCCCCGGCAAGGAAGTGGCCCGCGCCAGAAAGTTTCGCGCGGGCCACCGAGCACACCGTCAGCGCAGGTCGCGTCGGCGGAACGCCGCGATCCCGACACCGAGCAGGACTGCCGCGGCCGCGAGCAGCCACAGCACCGGCAGGGCCTGGAATTCGGCGCCGGGCACCTTCGGCGGGTGGACGAACGGCACCAGGTCCACCATCCATTGCGGCAGCCCGTCCAGCGAACCCACGAAGAAGATCACCACCATGGCGCTGAGCACACCCCATGCGACCGGGGCGAACCGTGGTGCGACACCGTAGAGGGCGACCGAGATGCCCGTGACGACCCAGACCGCGGGCACCTGCACGGCGGCGGCGCCGATCGACTGGCCGAGTTTCGTGCCGAGGTCGCCGCTGGTGGCGCCGTAGACGATGCCGATCGCCACACCGGAGACCAGCAAGGCCGCGGCCGGCCCGAGCAGTGCGAAGCCGATGTGGCTCAGCGCATATCGGACGCGGCCGACCGAGCCGGACAGAGTGGCCTCGACTCGGGCGCTGGTCTCCTCGTCGTGCAGCCGCAGGGCGGAGGAGATCGAGTAGGCGGACGCGGCCGCGGCCAGCATCGTGATCGCGTAGGTGATGAACGACTGCTGCAGCTGCTGGGAGCCGCCCATCCGGGTGACCATGTCGCGGATGGACGCGCTGCCGTCGAGCATGTCGCCGACGCTGTCGACCGCGCCGCCGATCAGCAGGCCGTACAGGGCGAAGCCCACCGTCCACGCCAGCAGGGTGCCGCGCTGCAACCGCCAGGCCAATCCGAACGGGCCGGACAGGACGGGCGCCGCGGCCGACGGGCCGGGGCGCTCGGCGATGAGTCCCGAACCGACGTCGCGGTTACCGAGCAAGGCGTACGCCAGCGCGGTGCCCGCCACCGCGAGGGCGGCGAAGGGCAGCAGCACCCACCAGCGTTCCTCGGCGTACGGGCGGATCTGCAGCGACCATCCGATCGGCGAGAGCCAGGACAGCACGCCGTTTCCCGCGTCGCCGACCGCGCGCAGGGCGAAGGCCGCGCCGAGGGCGCCGAAGGCTACGCCGCGCGCCACCCGCGCACCGGCGCTCACCTGAGCGGCGACCGCGGCGATCGCCGCCCAGACGATGCCGGACGCCGCGAGGGCGGCGCCGAAGGCCACCGATCCCGCGGCGGGCAGGTCGGCTGCATACAACGACACCACGCACACGATCCCGGCGAGTATCGCCCCGGTGTAGGTCATGATCAGGGTGGCGGTGAGACCTGCGAAACGCCCGATACTGGTGGCGCCCACCAGTTCCGCGCGCCCGGTCTCCTCCTCGACCCGGGTGTGCCGGATCACCGTGAGCACTGTCGCGATGGCGATCATGGTGTACATGGCGCCGGCTTTCCAGGTGCCGATCGAACCGAGCGCGGAGCTGAACACCGGACCGTACATGGCGATCAGCGCGGGGCTGTCGGCCGTGGTGCGGGCGAAGCTGTCCAGGGACGCTTGGTTGTCGTACAGATCTTTGATGCTGACGACCTGGAACGCGGGCATCAGGCCGATGAGCAGGGTCCACAGCGGCAGCACGATCCGGTCGCGCCGCAGGTAGAGCCGCAGCAATCGCCCGGTGCCCGCGAAGTCGCGGGATACGCCGAATGCCGGCGCCGCGGCGCGGCCGGCGATGGCGGTGGTCATGCTCGCACCTTCTCCCCGGTGGCCGCGGACGCGGCGTCGTGGCCGTCGACGTGGTAGTGCCGCAAAAACAGCTCCTCGAGCGTCGGCGGCGTGCTGGTCAGGCTGCGCACGCCCGCGTCGCCGAGCACTCGGATCAGCTCGCCGAGATGCTCGTTGTCGACCTGGCAGCGCAGCGTGTGGTCGTCGAATTCGATGTCCGCCACACCCGTGATGCGGCTCAGATCTCCGACGTCGCCTGCCAATTCGGCGGTGATCGACGTGCGCGAGAGGTGGCGCAGGTCCGAAAGCGAGCCGCTCTCCACCGTGCGACCGGCCCGGATGATGGTCACCCGGTCGCAGAGCACTTCGACCTCGGACAGGATGTGGCTGGACAGCAGGACGGTCGCGCCGCGCTCTCGCGCCTCGTGCACGCACTCCCGGAAGACCTGCTCCATCAGTGGGTCCAGACCCGAGGTCGGCTCGTCGAGCAGCAGCAGCCGCGCGCCGGAAGCCAGTGCCGCGACCAGCGCGACCTTCTGGCGGTTGCCCTTGGAGTAGGTGCGCGCCTTCTTGCGGGGATCGAGGTCGAAGCGCTCGATCAGCTCGTCGCGTCGTTTCTCGTCCAGACCGCCCCGCATCCGGGAGAGCAGGTCGATGGTCTCGCCGCCCGACAGCGACGGCCACAGCGTGACATCGCCCGGTACGTAAGCCAATTCGCGGTGCAGGGCGACTGCGTCGGCCCACGGGTCGCGCCCGAACAGCCTGGCTTGCCCGCCCGTGGCGCGTAGGATGCCGAGGAGTACCCGGATGGTGGTGGACTTTCCCGCGCCGTTCGGGCCGAGGAAGCCGTGGATCTCGCCCTCGGTGACCGTGAGGTCGAGGCCGTCGAGTGCGGTGACGTGACCGAAAGTCTTGCGGAGGCCGCGGACTTCGATGATGTCGGACATCACTTCTCCTTGGTGAATGTGTCCAAGATCGTGGAATCGGTGAGCAGCCCTTGGGTGTAGAACTCCAGGGCCGGTGGGGTGAGTTCTTCGGTGAGCTCGCGAATCGCCTTGCGATAGTCGATCTTCTCGTCGCGGTGCTGGCGCATCTGCATGTACAGCATGGTCGCGCCGACGTTGAGCATCATCAGGTACCGGGCGCGTGCCGCGGGGTCGCGGCTCGGCTTGATCGTTCCCGCCTCGACCGCCTTCTCGAGGTAGCCCTCGGCATCGGCGGCCATGTGCTCGAACAGTGATTCCGCCATCGGTCCGCCCGACTGCAGGCTGCGCACCATGTAGGCGACCAGGGGCGCGTACGACTCGATCTCGGAGAGGGCGTCGAGCATCCCCGCCTTGACCGAAGACGCGGTGATCGCCTTGACCTTCTCGTCGCGGATCAGCTGCAGGACCCGGTCGTCGCAGGCGGCCCGCAGGCCGTCTTTGGAACCGAAGTGATGGTTGACCAATCCGGGCGAGACGCCGGCGGCGGCGGCGATCTTGCGGACACCTACCTGGAATCCGTGCTCGCCGAACACCTCTATCGCGGTATCGCGAATGCGGGCCGCGGTGGTCAGATCCTCGGCGGATCCTTGCGGAACGGGCTGTTGGTTAAACACATGTTCAGTATATTAAACAGGTGTTCAACGGTCTAGCAAGTCCCTCTCCCGGAGTTGTCGCGCATCACGGTTTGCCACCGGTGTACCGGGCTATCGTCGAGACATGACTAGCGGCACGGCAACGACGGCGGACCACCTACGCGCGGCACTCGACGGACCCTGGGCGGCCGTCCGGGACGAAGCCAGGACCCTGCTGGCCGGCGAGGAGTTCACCGCCGACCCCTACCTGGACTACAAGGCCGCTCGGGCGCGCGTGCTCGAGCAGATGAAGGCGATCTCCACCATGGGATTCGCCGAGCGCGGCTTCCGCCGGGAGAACGGCGGCACCAGTGAGCCGGGCGCGGCGGTGGTCGGACTGGAGATGCTGGCGTACGCGGACCTGTCGCTGTGGGTGAAATCGGGCGTGCAGTGGGGACTGTTCGGTGGCGCGGTGGAGAACCTCGGCACCGAACGGCACCGGGAGCACATCGAGCGGCTGATCTCGCTGGACCTGCTCGGCTGCTTCGCCATGACCGAGTCCGGGCACGGCAGCGATGTCGCGAACCTGGAGACCACGGCCACCTACGACCCGCAGACCCAGGAGTTCGTGGTGCACTCGCCGACGCCATCGGCGCGCAAGGACTACATCGGCGGCGCGGCCGAACACGCGCGGATGGCCGCGGTGTTCGCGCAGCTGATCACGCTCGGCGAGAACAAGGGCGTGCACTGCCTGCTGGTGCCGATCCGCGACGAGAACGGCGCCGACCTGCCCGGCGTGACCACCTACGACGACGGCCTCAAAGGCGGCCTGCCCGGCGTGGACAACGGGCGCATCGTCTTCGACCACGTGCGGGTGCCCCGGGAGAACCTGCTCAACCGGTATGCCGACGTCGCGCCGGACGGCACCTACAGCTCCGAGATCGAGAACCCCAGCCGCCGGTTCTTCACCACGCTCGGCACCCTGGTGCGCGGGCGGGTCAGCGTCGGCGGCGCGGCGGCGGCCGGCGCGCGGGTCGCGCTGAGCATCGCGGTGCGCTACGCCCTGCAACGCAGGCAGTTCTCCGACCCGGACACCGGTGTGGAGACCGTGCTGCTGGACTACCGCAGCCATCAGCGCAGGCTGCTGCCGCTGGTCGCCAAGTCCTATGCCCTCGCGTTCGCGCAGAACGACCTGGTCCGGCGGATGCACCTGGTGCAGACCGGACAGAACCTCGAGGCGGGCGCGCAACGCGCGCTGGAGAAGCGTGCGGCGGGCCTGAAGGTCGCCCAGACCAGGCATGCCACCGACGCCATCCAGGAGTGCCGTGAAGCGTGCGGCGGCGCGGGCTACCTCACGGAGAACCGGCTGGTCACGTTGAAGGCCGACACCGACGTCTTCACCACCTTCGAGGGCGACAACGTGGTGCTCACCCAGCTGGTGGCGAAGGAACTGCTCACCTCGTACGCCGACGAGGTGCGCGACCTGGACGCGCTGGGCTGGGTGCGCTTCGCCGCGACCATGGCCGGTGACGTGGTGCGCAAGCGATCCGGCGTGCGCCAGCTGATCCAGACCCTGCGCGACCGCGGGGACGACTCCATCGACGAGGGTGACCTGTCCCGCCGGGTCGTGCAGCTGCAGTTGTTCGCCGACCGCGAGGATTACCTGGTCCGGACCGCGGCGCACCGGCTGCGCGCCAGGGCCGAGGAGACCGGCCCGTTCGAGGCGTTCAACAACGCCCAGGACCACATCCTGGCCGCGGGCGCGGCGCATATCGACCGCCTGGTACTCGAGGCGTTCATCGAGGGCATCTCCGGCATCGAGGATCCGGAGGCGCGCGAAATCGCCGACTGGATGTGCGACCTGTTCGTCTACTCCACCATCGAGGAGAACCAGGCCTGGTACATCATGCACCGGTTCATGTCGGTGGATCGGGCCAAGACCGTGCGCCGTGGCGTGAACGAGCTGGTCGACCGGCTGCGTCCGCACGCGTTGACCCTGGTCGAGGCCATGGGGGTGCCGGAATCGATGCTGCGCGCGGCCATGCTCGACGACGCCGGCGTCTTCGAGCGGACCCAGCCGATCGCGGCGTCTTCGTAGCGGCCGCCCTGATCGGCCGCCGCACCCGTGCGGCCGATCAGCCCGGCCCGTACGCCGTGAACGCGGTGACCAGGAACCACACCACCCAGACGAAGCCGACGACCATACCGATGGCAAGAAGGGTGCGCATCACCGCGCGGCCGAAGTCCAGGTCACCGGTCTCCCGTGGATACAGCTTCCACGGGCTGTACCACGGAGCCTGGATGGCGAACCTGGACGCTTGTGCCTCCCGTTCGGCCTGCGCGAGTTCCTCCGCATAGGCCTCGGCCTGCGCCTGATTCGGGCCGCCGTGCCAGAGCGTGATGTCGATCGGGCCGAGGAAGCCCTCGTTGATCAGTTCCTGCGGCGCGGGGAGATAGGGCAGGATGCCGAGCCCGCGGAACGCGACGGCGACGTCGTTGGCCGTCCAGAGGTGCTTCTCCTGCGCGGCGAGCGCGTCGAAGTAGTGCCGGAGCCGGCCGGGATCATCGCCGATGATCACGTCGAAACTCGGATCGGCCCAGCGCTGTTCGAGCTGGAGCTGGGCGCCCGGCAAGGTGACGAGCAGCGCCACGCCGTGCACGACGCGCTGGCCGAGACCACGAGCGGCCAGCCACTCCTGGAGCGCGAAGGTGTGCTCGCGCGACTTGTCCAGCGGTGTGCGGCGGTCGCGGCTCTCCGTCGCGATCGGCTCGCCGCTGATACTCCACGGCCCGTTCAGCGGGACCTCGAGCGCACCGTCCTGACGGGCGACGAGCGCGTCGGCCTCGATCACCACGCAGCTGGTCGGTGTCCAGATCACGGCATCGAACTGGTGCAGCCGGTCCTTGTGGAACAGGCTGCAGGTGATCGTCGCGACACCGTGTGGACTCGAGGAGTCCTTCCAGGTGCGCAGCCAGTCGATCAGCGCGCGCTCGGCATTGGTTCCTGCGGCGTTCTGGACTCGGACGAGCATTGGCGGCCACCCTTCACGTCGACACTCGACAGTGGACAGGATACGAGGTGGCGCAACGGGTTCGCCGCGCCCACGCCGCACGAACGGCGTGTCGGGTGGGCGCTCTAGTCCGGTTCCGTGGCGTCGATCCGGCCGTTGCGCACGGCTTCGACCAGTTCGGCATGGTCGGCCTCGGTGCGGTCGGCGTAGCGCACCGCGAACGCGGCCACCGCGTCGTCGAAGCGCTCGTCACCGTCCAGATAGCCCGACAACAAGCGCGGATCCAGCGACCGGGAATGGGCCCTGGCCAGCAGCGCGCCCGCCAGCCGTCCGTAGTCGTCGAGATCGGTCGCGGGCAGTTCGGCGGGATCGATGCTGCCCTTCAGATTGCGGAATTGCCGGACGATGAAGGGCAATTCGGTGCCGTCGCCGCTCGGGGCGAGCGAGGTCCAGCCGAGCAGGATGTCCGACTCGGCCTGAACCAGCTTGGCGCCCTGCACGATTCGCTCACCCTCGTGACGCACGGCATGGGTCGGCAGGAACGGCGCGAGTGCCGCGGCCGCGGCCTGCTTCACCTGCAAGACCAGCGCCTCGCCGTCGTTGCCGTGCAGCAGCGCGAGGTAGCTGTGCAAGCCGACGCTTCCGGTACCCACGATCCGAAACGCGATGTCCGACACCGCGAACCGGGCCAGCAGGTTGCGCCGTGACTCGGGCAGGGTGTCTGCGTAGCGCTCCAGCCCGCCGATCACCGCCGCCGCGACCTGCTCGTCCACCGCGGTGAGAATCGGGGGATCGCTGAGGAAGCGGTGCTTGCGGATGCCGGTCCGGTGATCATCGAGATGCTCGGTCCACTTGGCGACCACCTTGGCGCTGGTGTTCTTGCGCGCCTTCTTGGCCGCCTTCTTGAAGTCGTCGAGCAGGGCGTCGGCCTTGGCGCGCGCGATCACCGACTCGTCGGGCAGCGCACACCAGGACGTCATGAACGGCATCGCGGCCAGCTCGTCCACGGCCGTGCGGTAGGAGCGGGCGGCGTCGCGCGCCGCGGTGCGGCACTCGTCCTCGTCGGCGCCCGCCTCACGTCCGGCCAGCACCAGGCTGGCCGCCAGCCGCTCCAGATCCCACTCCCACGGGCCGGGTACGGTCTCGTCGAAATCGTTGATGTCCATGATGATCTCGCCGCGCGCGGTGCCGTACAGGCCGAAGTTCGCCGCGTGCGCGTCACCGCACAGCTGAGCGGTGAGCCCACTGTCCGGGCCACCCGCCAGATCGGCCGCCATCAGACCTGCCGCGCCCCGGTAGAAGGTGAACGGCGAGGCGATCATCCGCCCGATCCGCAGCGGAATCAGGTGTGCCAGCCGGCCGGCGTTGCTCGCCTCGACGAAGTCGAGCACGCCCGGCCGTCGCACGCTGGTCGCCTCCCGGTCCCTGGCGATGACCGGAACCCGCTGACGCAGCGCGCGTCCCCGAGCGCGGACTTCCTCCGCGGGCACATAGGAGTGCAGGTCGATACCACTGTCTGACACAACGGCTCACGCTAGCCGGTACCCACCGTTCGCGCTGCGTGGCGTCGCCCTCATTCCACCGGAACGCGGGGCGGCGCCGGCTCGATCGGCAGCCGCAGCGCTCCCGGCGCCGCCGCGGGCACCGTGGGATGCGCCGGGGGCACCGCGGCGATGCGCCGGTAGGGCGACCCCAGTTCCGGCCTGGGGTCGGGATCGGCGCGGTTGGGCCAGTACGCCATGGCGCGCTCGGCCTGCGCCGTGATCGTCAGCGACGGGTTCACGCCGAGATTGGCGGTTACCGCCGACCCGTCGGCCACGTGCAGGCCGGGATGGCCGTAGACCCGCTGGTAGGGGTCGACCACCCCGGTCTGCGGGCTGTCGCCGATCACGCATCCGCCGATGTAGTGGGCCGTGGCGGGAATGTCGAACACGTCCATGATCAGCCCGTGGGTGTCGCCGTCGACCTTCGCGCCGAACCGGCGGCCGATGTCGTGGGCCAGCGGGATCCAGGTCGGGTTCGGCTCGCCGGTGCCCTGCCGGGTACGCAGCCGCCCGCGCTCGCGGAAGGAGGTCAGCGAGTTGTCCAGCGACTGCATGATCAACAGGATCACCGACTTCTCCGAGGCGTGCCGCGCGTCGAGACTGCGCAGGAACACCAGCGGGTGCAGCACGATCGCCAGCAGGAAGCGCAGGAAGCGGAACGCCCCGCCGTCCACGATCGGCACCGACATCGGGAACAGTGCGTTCTGGCCCTTGCCGTAGTGACACACCTCGACGTGCGTGTCCGGCTCCGGATGGATCGAGGAGGTGATCGCGATGCCCTCGGCGAAGTCGCGGCGGGCTCGGCTGACCACGTTGAGGATGGCCTCGGAGTTGCTGCGGGTCAGTTCGCCAAGCCGGGGCGACAGGTGCGCGAGCACGCCGTCGTCGCGCATCTTGTGCAACAGCTTCTGCGTGCCGAGCGCGGCGCCGGCGAACACGACCTGTTCGGCGGTGAAGGTGGCGCGCTGCCTGCGGATCCAGCGGTCGGAGCGCTGGGTGTCGACGGCGTACCCGCCGCCGGGCAGCGGTCGCACGGCGACGGCGGTGGTGAGCGGGTGCACCCGCGCACCGGCTCGCTCGGCCAGGTGGAGGTAGTTGGTCGTGGTGGTGTTCTTGGCGTTGTGCGGGCAACCGGTGAAGCAGCGCGCACAGTGCACACAGCCGGTGCGGCGCGGGCCCGCGCCGCCGAAGTAGGGGTCGTCGACCTCCGTGCCCGGATCGCTCTCGTTGAAGAACACGCCGACCTCGGTCGGGTGATAGGTGTCGGCCACGCCGAGGTCCTCGGCGATCTCCCGGATCACCTCGTCGGCCGGGGTCGTCCGCGGGTTGGGCGCCACGCCGAGCATGCGCTTGGCTTGGTCGTAGAACGGCGCCAGCTCCGCGCGCCAGTCGGTGATGTGTGCCCACTGCCGGTCGGTGTAGAAATTCGGCAGCGGTTCGTAGAGCGTGTTCCCGTAGATCAGCGAGCCACCGCCGACCCCGGCGCCGGAGAATACGGCGCACTTGCCGAGCAGGCTGATCCGCTGCGGTCCGGTCAGGCCGAGGCGCGGGGCCCAGATCGATTTGCGGACATTCCAATTCGTGCGCGGGATGTCCTCGGCGTTCCAGCGGCGGCCTGCCTCGAGCACGCCCACCCGGTAACCCTTCTCGGTGAGCCGTAGAGCGCTGACGCTGCCGCCGAATCCGGAACCGATCACCACCACGTCGTAGTCGAATGCGGACATGACTTCCTCTCGCTCACCGACCACACGGTGAGAAATATTTCGAATCATTCTGTCACCGCCGCGCTGTGGCGGAAACCATCCTCGCACGCGCGTGCCGCGCCGATATTCGGAAATTACCCGCGCGAAGATGGCGAGGACCGGGGTCGGTGGGGTATGCACGGGTCGTGACAACCGAATCGGGCACCGCGCAACCGGAGGAACGCGCCCAAGGCGGGGTGCGGGGCATCTTCGCCGACCGCGTCCTGACCGTGCCGAACGTGCTGAGCGTGCTGCGCCTGCTCGGCGTACCGCTCTTCTTGTGGTTGCTGCTGATCGAGCGGGCCGATGGCTGGGCATTCGCGCTCCTGATCGCCAGCGGCGTCACCGACTTCCTGGACGGCAAGCTTGCCCGGCTGCTCGATCAGTCCTCGCGGCTGGGGGCGCTGCTGGATCCGTTCGTCGACCGGCTCTATCTGGTCGCCACGCTGGCGGCCTTCGTGATCCGCGGCCTGATGCCGTGGTGGGTGGCGGCGATCCTGGTCGGGCGCGACCTCGTGCTCACCGCGACGCTCTCGGTGTACAAACGTCGCGAACTGCCCCCGCCGGAGGTGATCTACCTCGGTAAGGCGGCCACCTTCGCGCTGATGTCCGCGCTGCCCTGGCTGCTGGCCGGGCAGATGGACTGGGCCGCCGCCGGATTCGGGCGGGCCTTCGGCGGGGCATTGCTGATCTGGGGCACCGCGGTCTACGTGTGGACCGGCGTGCTCTATACCGGCAGAGCCATCGCGGTCGCAAGAGCGATACCGGCTGTGGGGCATCGGATGGCGTAGCCGATAGAGTTTGCGTGCAACGTTCAAACGAAAGGACGGCCTGTGACCCAGACCCCCGAGGATCTGCGCTACACCGAGGAGCACGAGTGGGTACGCCGGATCGCACCGACCAGGGTGCGGGTGGGCATCACCGACTACGCCCAGTCTCAACTCGGTGACGTTGTGTTCGTGCAGCTGCCCGAGACGGACGCGGACGTGGCCGCCACGGACAGCATCGCGGAGGTGGAGTCGACCAAGAGCGTGTCCGACATCTACGCCCCGCTGAGCGCGAAAGTCGTTGCGGTGAACGACATGCTGAACTCGGAGCCGGAGACGTTGAACACCGATCCCTACGGTGACGGGTGGCTGTTCGAGTTGGAGGTGGGTGATGCGGCGAGTCTCGACGCGACGCTCGGTGAACTGCTGGATGCCGCAGGTTATCAAGGAGTTATCGGGGGCTGAAGCAGCCTTCCCAGTTCTACCTGCACGGGTGCGGCCCGGCAGGGTACGGTCAATGCCAACAGATGCACCCGGCGGCTGTGCCGGGAATCTAGGGACTCGACGGCAGGTCGTGGTGCCAGAGGTATCACCTGCTTGCATGGATAATCAGGTTCGAGGAGGAGAGAAACGGTGAGCGAGAACAAAGACCCGGGTTACGGGGAGACCGCGGCCGAGACGACGTCGGTCTTCCGCGCGGATTTCCTGAACGAGGTCGACGCGTCGCGCTCCGGAGAGCCGACCGGCGAGCAGCCGGTCCAAGGGGTCGAGGGTCTGCCCGTTGGCGCGGCCCTCCTGGTCGTCAAGCGCGGCCCGAACGCGGGCTCGCGGTTCCTGCTGGATCAGCCGACGACGTCGGCGGGGCGCCACCCCGACAGTGACATCTTTCTCGACGACGTCACCGTCAGCCGTCGGCACGCCGAGTTCCGCCAGGACGACGATTCGTTCCAGGTCGTCGATGTGGGCAGCCTGAACGGCACATACGTGAACCGGGAGCCGGTGGACTCCTCGGAACTGCAGAACGGTGACGAGGTGCAGATCGGCAAGTTCCGGCTGGTGTTCCTCACCGGACCGCGCGCCCAGGTGAGCGACTCGTCGGCGGGCGCGGGGAGTCTATGACGGCGCCGGCGCCGGGTCGCGCACTCGTGAAAGGCTCGGAGTCATGAAGGACCCGGCGCTGTGACCGGTGCGGCGCAGTGGGCACGCGGAGGAATGTCGATCGGCTCCGTGCTCGACCTGCTGCGCCCCGACTTTCCCGACGTCACCATTTCCAAGATCCGCTTCCTGGAAGCGGAAGGTCTGATCCGGCCGGAGCGGACGCCTTCGGGCTACCGCAGGTTCTCCGTGGCGGATGTGGAGCGGCTTCGGTTCGTGCTGACCGCGCAACGCGATCAGTACCTGCCGTTGAAGGTGATCAAGGAACAGCTCGAGGCAATCGACAGCGGTGCGGCGACGCTCGGTGTGCGGGAAGCCCGCGCCCGAGCGCACTCCGTCCGCTCCGGGGCGCCGGAGTCCGGGCACGCCGCGCCGGACGCCGATGAAGCCGCGCCGGGTTCCGAACGTGGCGTCGGCCCGGTGGCCGCGCCTCGGCGGCTCGGCGTCGTGCCGAGCGGGGTATCCCCGGATGATCTGCGGTTCGATCACGAAATCCGGGTCACCCGGGCCGATCTGCTCGACCAGGCCGGGATCGAGGATCGGTTCCTCAACGACCTCATCCGGGCCAACTTGATCACGCCCGGCCCGGCGGGTTACTTCGACGCGGACGCGGTCACGCTGGCCAAGACGGCTCGGGCGATGGCCGAATTCGGTTTGGAGGCACGGCATCTGCGTGCGTTCAAGCTCGCCGCCGACCGGGAGGCCGCGCTCGTGGCACAGATCGTCGCCCCGATCGCGAAGAGCAGGGACGCGGGAGCCCGCGCCCGTGCGGAAGAGACGGTGCGCGAACTGGCCGCGCTGTCGCTGACCCTGCACACCTGTCTGGTGAAGTCTTCGGTCCGGGGCTCGCTCGGGGGCTGAGCCCCGGCGCGCCGCGGGTTCTTGGATTTCGGCGACCCAACACGGTGATTTCGGCTGTGCAGACGGATCGCTGGACCGGTGCGGGTTCGCCTAGACTCGTGGTACGGCGAGCTCTGCGGCGGTCATGCCGGGCCGGCGGCGAGTATGGGAGGCAGTGCGATGAGCGAAATGCGCGTGATCGGCATCCGTGTCGAGCAGCCACAGAACCAGCCCGTGCTGTTGCTCCGCGAAGTGGCGGGTGATCGGTATCTGCCGATCTGGATCGGCCAAGCCGAGGCGACGGCGATCGTGCTCGAGCAGGAGGGGGTGACTCCGATCCGCCCGCTGACGCACGACCTGATCAAAATCCTGATCACCGACCTGGGGCATACCCTCAAGGAGGTGCGGATCGTGGATCTGCAGGAGGGCACCTTCTACGCCGATCTGGTCTTCGAGAACGATCTGCGGATTTCGGCGCGGCCATCGGATTCGGTTGCGATCGCCTTGCGGGTGGGTTGCCCGATCCATGCCGAGGAGTCGGTTCTCGAGGAAGCCGGCCTCGTGATGCCGGACGAGCGCGAGGACGAGGTGGAGAAGTTCAAGGAGTTCCTCGAGTCGGTTTCCCCGGACGACTTCAAGGCGACGGATAGCTGAAGTAGAGGTCGAGACTTTTTCCGCGCGTCGCGTTTGGCTCGATGACGTCGCTCCCTGGACAATCGTAGGGAGTAATCTCGACAGTTGGGCCACGACCGTTTCGGCCGAATCCGCACCGATTCGGTCGGTGACGGAGCCGGGTCATCGATGAGGCTGGGAATGCGTCGGCGAAGCAAGGGAGTGGTCAGTGGCAGAGCAATCGCAGGATGTGGTACAGCCAGGCCTGTTCCCCGACGACTCGGTACCTGACGATCTGGTCGGCTATCGCGTTCCCAGTGCGTGCCAGGTGGCTGGAATCACCTACCGGCAGCTCGACTACTGGGCGCGCACCGGTCTGGTGGTGCCGTCCATCCGGAGTGCGGCGGGCTCGGGAAGTCAGCGGCTGTACTCGTTCAAGGACATCTTGGTCCTGAAGATCGTCAAGCGGCTGCTCGACGCGGGCATCTCGCTGCAGAACATCCGGATAGCCGTCGATCATCTGCGCAGCCGCGGCGTGCAGGACCTGGCGGGGATCACCCTCTTCTCCGACGGCACCTCGGTATACGAGTGCACCTCGGCCGAGGAGGTCGTGGATTTACTGCAGGGTGGGCAGGGGGTCTTCGGTATCGCAGTCAGCGGCGCCATGCGTGAATTGACCGGCGCCATCGCCAATTTCCCCGCGGAGCGCGCGTCGGCGATCACCGAGCGGCCGGAGGACGAGCTGTCATTCCGTCGGAAGGCGCGGATGAACCGCAAGACGGGTTAGAATTTCGCCAGGTCAGCGCGGAACACAGGAACAAAACGCTTCCACGGCCGGGTAAGGCGCGCAGCCTCCCCGGCCGTGGTGTGTGACAGCGCCGTCGCGGTGGGAGAAGGGGCCGAGGCGGCAGCGAGAGGGGGGCGCCGTGCGCACAGGCGACATCACCGGCCTCGTCGGGCCGATCGGCCGGATCGAGGCGTTTCCGACCGTCGACGAACTCAACGGATTCGCCGACGCGCTCGCCGCGGATCATCCGGGTCGCATCTCGATCACCGAGCTCGGACGTTCTCGCGGCGGTGATCCGATTCGCGAGGTGACGGTCGGATCGGGCGAGCAGCACATTCTTGTGTTCGGCAACCCGCACCCGAACGAGCCCATCGGCTTGGCTACGATTCGCCACCTGCTCGGCCGGATGGCCGCGGACGAGGCGGTGACCGTCGGCGCGACGTGGCATTTCCTGCTGTGCGTCGATCCGGATGGGACGCGGTTGAACGAAGGGTGGTTCGCCGGTCCGCACACCAGGACCGGCGTCGCGCGCGGCTTCTACCGGCCGCCCGCGGCCGAGCAACCCGAGTGGTGCTTCCCGGCCGAGTGGGGTGGCAGACGCGTCGGGGTGCCGCTCCCGGAGACGAAGGCGATGATGTCGCTGATCGACCGGACCCGGCCCGCGCTGATCGCCTCACTGCACAACGCGGAATTCGGCGGCGGATTCTTCTACACCTCCGGCGGTGACCCCGAGTACTGGTCGGCGCTGACCGCTTTGCTGACGGCCGCCGATGTGCCGATCTATCGCGGCGAGCCCGACGCGCCGGGCGCGCGCACCTTGGCGCCCGGGGTCTTCGAACTGCCGCTGTTCGGGGCGATGGCGGATCTGCTCGCGGCCCAGGGCCTGGACTCGGTCGCCGCGCTGGGCGGGGGTGGCTGCCGGGACTACGCGGCGCGCTACGGCACGGCGATCCTGGTCTGCGAATTGCCGCTCTGGGCCGATTCGCGGATCGGCGACGGCTCGGCGGGCGACCGCGTGCTGGGCGACCTGCTCGACGCCACCGCCGCCGATTATCGGGCCATGGCCGAGGTCGCGGCCGAGGTGCTCGCCCGGCTCGACGGCCGGTTGAGCGGCCGCAGCCCGTTCGAGCGGTCGGTGCGTGCGCTGGTCGCCGGATTACCCGGGCTGGCGATGAGCAGACAGGCTGTGCCGGAACGGAATCGGATCGCGACCCGGGGCGAGATCTTCGTCGAACAGTACGACTGGACCGCGATGCTGCGCCTGCGGCTGGGCGGCATGCTGCTACGCCTGCTGGAGGACGAATACGCCCGCGATGCCGCGCCGGTGTTGGCCGCCGAGCGTGACCGGTTCGCTGAGGTCTTCGAGCAATGGTGCGCCGACGTGGAGCAGAACGCGCCGGGTGCCGCGGTGCCGCTGGATCGTCTGGTTGGTATTCAAGCGGAGGCGATCGTGCTGGCCGCGACGAGGGTGCGCGCAGGGCTCGACGTGTGACGGCCATTCTCGCTCGAGTGACCAGAACGACACTCTTCGCGCGGGGTCCCAGGGCGCACTGCGGCGTGGCATCGGCATAAACTGACCGTGCGTCGCCGCCGTGCGGGAGAGTCTCGGTTTCGAAAAGAGTCCGAGCGCCGAAGGAGCAGCACCTCCCCGTCAATCTCTCAGGCAAAAGGACCGTGCGGGCTTCGGCGCCTCTGGAAAGCGGTGGCTTCGAGCCGCCCGCCCATGGGGAAAGGGTCTCGGCCACCGGTCGCGGCACCCGAATCTCTCAGGCGCCACGACAGAGGGGGAGGGCCGGTACCCGTCGACCGCGTGGTCGACCCCGCCCGACCTTGGGAGCTGTTGTGACTCGCTCATTCGCCGACCGCCATATCGGACCCGACCGGCAGGAACTGGCCCGGATCCTGGAGGTGGTCGGCGTGCCGTCGCTCGACGAACTGGCTGCCGCGGCACTACCCGCGAGCATCCTGGACGGCGAGGGACCGGTCGGGCTGCCCGCGGCGGCCTCCGAGCACGAGGTACTCGCCGAGCTCGCCGAACTCGCGGCATCGAATACCGTGGCCACCTCGATGATCGGGCTCGGCTACTACGACACGCTGACCCCGCCGGTCCTGGTGCGCAACCTTCTGGAGAATCCGGCCTGGTACACCGCCTACACGCCCTATCAGCCGGAGATCAGCCAGGGCAGGCTGGAGGCGCTGCTCAACTTCCAGACCATGGTGTCGGAGCTGACCGGCATGGACGTCGCCAACGCCTCCATGCTGGACGAGGCCACCGCCGCCGCCGAGGCGATGACACTGCTGCGTCGCGCGAGCAAGGCCCGGTCCGGTCGGCTGCTGATCGACACCGACCTGTTCCCGCAGACCAGGACGGTGCTCTACACCAGGGCCGAGCCGCTCGGCCTGGAGATCGTGGAGGCCGACCTGTCCACCGGCGAGCTGCCCGAGGGGGAGTTCTTCGGTGTGCTGGCGCAGACGCCCGGAGCGTCCGGTCGCGTCGTGGACCGCACCGGTCTGATCGCCGCGGCGCACGAACGCGGCGCGCTCGTGGCGATCGGCGCCGACCTGCTGGCCATGACCCTGATCACGCCGCCCGGTGAGCAAGGCGCCGACGTGTGCTTCGGCACCACCCAGCGCTTCGGTGTCCCGCTCGGCTTCGGTGGGCCGCACGCCGGATACCTCGCGGTGCGGCAGGCGCAGGCCCGCCAGCTGCCCGGCCGCCTGGTCGGCGTCTCGGTGGACGCGGATGGCGCGCTCGCCTACCGGCTCGCCTTACAGACCCGCGAGCAGCACATCCGCCGGGAGAAGGCGACCTCCAACATCTGCACCGCGCAGGTGCTGCTGGCCATTGTGGCCGCCATGTACGCCTCCTACCACGGCGCCGACGGGCTGCGGTCGATCGCCCGCCGGGTGCACGGGCACGCCGCGGCGATCGCGGCCGGGCTGGACGGCGCGGTCGTGCACGACAGTTTCTTCGACACGGTGCTGGCGCACGTGCCCGGCGGCGCGGAAGCCGTCGTGGCGAAGGCCCAGTCGCGCGGCATCAATCTGCGCCTGGTCGACGCCGACCACGTCGGCATCGCCTGCGACGAGGCGACCACCGACGCGCATGTCACGGCGGTGCTCGAATCCTTCGGTACCGCGGTGTCGTCCGAGCCGGGGGCGCCCGTGCCGGTCGCGGTCATCGAGAATCGCACTTCGGAGTTCCTGACCCACCCCGCGTTCACGCGGTACCACACCGAGACCGCGATGCTGCGGTATCTGCGCATGCTCTCGGACAAGGACATCGCGCTGGACCGCAGCATGATCCCGCTCGGCTCGTGCACGATGAAGCTGAACGCCACCGCGGAGATGGAGGCCATCACCTGGCCGGGTTTCGCGCGCGTGCATCCCTACGCGCCGGTCGAGGACGCGCCCGGTCTGCTACGGGTGGTCGCGGACCTGGAACGCTGGCTGTCGGACATCACCGGCTACGACTCGGTGAGCTTGCAGCCCAACGCGGGCAGCCAGGGCGAGTACGCCGGACTGCTGGCGATCCGCCGGTACCATCTCGACCGCGGGGACACTCACCGCGACACCTGTCTGATCCCGTCCAGCGCGCACGGCACCAACGCGGCGTCGGCGGCGATGGCGGGACTGCGCGTGGAGGTGGTGAAGTGCCGCGCCAACGGCGACGTCGACCTGGACGACTTGCGTGCCAAGATCGCCGATCACGCCGAGCGTCTGGCCTGCATCATGATCACCTATCCGTCCACGCACGGCGTCTTCGAACACGAGGTCGCCGAATTGTGCGCGCTGGTGCACGACGCGGGCGGTCAGGTCTACGTGGACGGCGCCAATCTGAACGCCCTGGTCGGTCTCGCCCGGCCGGGCCGGTTCGGCGGCGACGTGAGCCACTTGAATCTGCACAAGACGTTCTGCATCCCGCACGGCGGCGGCGGACCCGGCGTCGGCCCTGTCGCGGTGCGCGCGCATCTGGCGCGGTATCTGCCCGGCGATCCGCTGGAAGCGGGATCCCACGCGGTGTCGGCGGCGAAGTACGGCTCGGCCTCGATTCTGCCGATCACCTGGGCCTACATTCGCATGATGGGCGCCGACGGCCTGCGCCGGGCTTCGCTGTCGGCGATCGCCTCGGCGAACTACATCGCGCGGCGACTGGACGAGTACTTCCCCGTGCTCTACACCGGTGAGCACGGCATGGTGGCCCACGAGTGCATCCTGGATTTGCGCGAGATCACCAAACAGACCGGCGTCACCGTCGACGATGTGGCGAAACGCTTGGCCGACTACGGGTTTCACGCGCCGACCATGAGCTTCCCGGTGGCCGGAACGTTGATGGTGGAACCCACCGAGAGCGAGAACCTGGCCGAATTGGACGATTTCATCGAGGCGATGATCGCGATCCGCGCGGAGATCGACCAGGTCGCCTCGGGTGTGTGGCCGGTGACCGACAACCCGCTGCGCGGCGCCCCGCACACCGCGGCGTCGCTGGTGGGGGATTGGGAGCACCCATACAGCCGGGAAGTCGCCGTATATCCCCGAGGTCTCGGACATGCCAGGGCGAAGGTGTGGCCGCCGGTGCGCCGGATCGACGGCGCCTACGGCGACCGGAACCTCGTGTGCGCCTGCCCACCGCTGGAGGCGTACGCGGGCTGAATGCCGGTCGGTCACGGCGCGGCGGCCGCTTTCGCGTAGCTGTTCGCCAGATCCGGCCGACCGCCCGCGCTGCCGACGGCTTCGTGCATCGATTCCCAGCCCGGTTCCCACTTCTCGAAACCGGAGTGCACGAGCGTGACGGCGGCGCGTCGGGACCGAAAGCCGAGAAGGTGGCGTCGACGCGGCCGGCGCGCTCCGGATCGGTCTCGTGCTTCCACCAGTCCAGGCCGATCTCCAGGGAGAACGCGAAGCGGGTCGGCGGCTGCCGGACGAGTACGGGTTCCCCACGAGCAGCCGGTGCCGTCCTCTTCGCGGCCGAGGCAGCGGCCGCCCACGCGCGGCTCGATCATTCCTCGACGAGCTGCCCGTGCCGATGTGGTGCTCACGCGGCCACCAGCGGTCGATGCCGGTGCGATTCAAGCGGGAGACCCGGCGCGTGACGTGCGGGATCTTCGGCGGAAGACGACGAGGGTGCGCCGCTACGGCGTGGTGAGCGCCTGGACGACGGCGGTCCCGAAGCCGATTTCGTCTGAGCCGGCCAGCCGGGTGTAGCTGCCGCCGGTTTGCTGCGCGAGGGCCTGGAGTGTCTGGGTGCCGCTGCCGCCGAGGACGATCACGTCGACGCGCACGGGGTGGGCGCGGTCGGTGGCCGCGGTGATGTCGGCGGCCAGTTGGGGGCCGGTGACCGTGGAATCGTCGTCGGGTCCGTCGGTGATCAACAGCACCGAGTTGGTGCGGCCGGGGGTGTACCCGGCGACCGCGTTCTTGTACGCCGCGATCAAGGACGGATAGGCCTGGTCGGACCGGCTCTCGCCGGGGCGCACCGTGCTCAGCGCGGTGGTGATCTTCGTACGCTGGTCGGCGGTGAGCGGCGCGGTGGCGGCCGCCACCCGGTACGGGGCGTTGCCGTCGAGGTTCTTGCCGAAGGTCCACACACCGAGGCCGAAATCGGGCGGCATGACCGTCATGGTGGAGTTCAGGGCGGCGAGCACGTTCGCCAATCGTGTCGTCGCGCCCTCGGCGGTCCCCATCGACGCGGAGACGTCGACCAGAACTGTGGAGCGCACGCCGAGGACGGGATCGGCCAGCGTAGCGCGTACCTTGTCGAGCGCGCCGCGCGGCGGGACGGCGGCCACGGCCGGCGGCGCACTGCCGAAGCCCGCCGCGACGAAGGTTTGCGCCTGTTCGGGCTTGCGCAAGTAGTCGGTGAACCGTCCGGCGATGAGGTTCTGCGTCTTGTCCACCCAGGCGCCGGACATCAGCGCGGCCGGGTAATCGGCCACCGGTGCCGACCCGGCGGGATGGAACGCGGCGACTCCGGCCATGCCTTTCAGTTGCTGCTCAGTAGCCGCTATCGCGTGCAGCGGCGCGTCCTGGGCGGTGAGTTTCGCAGGCACCGCCGCGGCGTCAGGTGCCTCGGGTGCCTCGGCGGCGAGCCCGGAGATCGCGGCGACCACCTGGCCCGACTGCGCCGCCTGCTCGCTGAGCGGCTCGGCGCCCGAGACCGCGGCCCCGACCGCTGTCGCCGCGGCCAGCGTGGCGTCACCCGGGGGCAGCGCCATCCGCAGCCCACCCCACCCGTCCAGCCCGATCTCCCCGAGCGAACCCTGCTGCAACCGCGGCAGATCCGCCCAGGAAACATCGGCCTGCTCCAGCGCGCGACGCAGCTCCTCCGATACCGCGAGCACAATGGGGCTGGCGGCGATGGGTACCGGCGCGCCCTCGATCAAGCCCGGCACCCGCATGGACTCGATGGAGCGAGCCGAATCGGCGATCCACAGCGCCGGCTGCGGGCCGAGCGCCTGGTCCCACGGCTTGCCGCTGGTGAACGCGGCGACGATCGCCGCGGATGGCTGCGCGGTCACGGCGACCCGCGCGCAGTGATCGCGCACCTTCGGCTGGGTGGCGTTGTAGCTGTCCGCGGCAGCCCGCACCTGCGCCGCGATACCGGGATCGGCCGTCACCCAGAGTGTCGCGGGCCCTTCCACGCACTCGGCCGCCGCCGCACTGTCCTGATCCGCCGCGCGATCGCGCAGCTGAAACCAGCCGACGACGATCGCGGCCAGTAACGCAACGGCAACCACTGCGATAACCGGACCTTTGCTGACGCCCCGGGATCTGGTTCCGCTGCGATGAGTGCCCACGCGCCCCAGTGTATGGTCACCGGCCGCAGACGAAGTCGGCGAGGCTTCTCCCGAGCGGCACGGGTGACGCCGCGGCCCGCCGTCGCACCGGCAGGGCACGACGGCGGTGCCTCAGTGGCGGATCACCCGTCCGCGGTCGAACTCGTGCCCGCCCCAGACGCCGGACTGCCCGGTGCGCGCGGCGAATTCGCCACACCCGTCCCGGATCGGGCAGCGTGCGCAGACTGCGCGCGCGTAGTCGAAGTCCTGCGACGGGTACGGGAACCAGGCTTCGTGGTTCGGGTCGCCGCGGCAGGCCGCCCGGTGCCACCCTCGGGAATCCGAGAGCGGGAGCAGGTCGGCCAGGGTCAACTCCGCGACGGTGGTGGTCTCGGTGCGCGTCATCGCGATCTTCTCCTTTCTCGGTCGTGGTCAGGTCGCGGCGAGTTGCTTCCAGATCCGGCGCTGTTGCCTGATCTGATGAGTGGGGGCCTTCGGCTCCCAGAGCAAGCGCATGCCCGCCTCCTCCGGGGTGCGGTCGGCCTTGGCCGCGTTGCACGGCGCGCAGCAGGCCACGAGGTTGCTCCAAGTGTTCGGCCCACCCCGCGACCGCGGCCGGATGTGGTCCACGGTGCGCGCCCACCCGGCGCAGTAGCCGCACCGGTTCCGGTCGCGGCGCAGCACACCCGCGAGCGTGGCCCTGCTCTCGTCGTGCACCAGCACGGTGTGCTCCAGGTAGACGTAGCGAAGCAGTCGAATCGTCTGCGGCAGAGCAATTTTCACGTGCCGCGACCGAATCGGGAAGTGCGGCTCGCGCTCGGCCACCGATTCCGCGGCTCCGGCGACCAGCAGCACAACGGCCCGGTCGGCCTTGATCTCGTCGAGCGCCTCGTAGGAGGCGTTCAGGACGAGGACCCCGGTGTGTATCCAGTTGTCGGTGGTTATCGCAGCCTGATCGGCGGCACGGCGGAACGTCATGGGAATCACCATGTTTCGTGCGGAATCGAGCGGGGGAGAGGAACGCGGCGATCAGCCGGGGATCTGGAGGCGGCGGACATCCGGTTCGTCGTGCGATGCGCGCAACGGTTTGCCGAACGCGTTGCCCGCGGCCGCCGATCGCGCCGTCCGAGTCGCCATTCGCTTCGTCGTTTCCGGGATCACTACCGCCCCTCCTCTCCACTGCTCGGCGACCACCTCGAGGCGGTGGTCGGTGTCGAAACCCATGGTGGCACAGCGCACCCGCCGTTGTCGGGTCATTTTTCGCGCGCGCGGCGCACGCGCCGGGCTCAGGCCGGTCGCAGTTCGGCCGCGCCAAAGGAGACGTTGAACCGGTCGCACCAGATCGCGACGCTGGTCAGCTCGGCCAGGTCGGCGTCGGCGGGAAGGGGGTAGTTCTGATCGCCCTGGTTGCCCTTGAGCCTGCCCAGGTCGGTGTGGGCGCCGTCGTCGAAGACGAACCACCCGTCGCGGCCCTCGCGCACCGGCGCGTCGGTGAGCCAGACGTGCAGGTCGGGACCATCGGAGGTGTCGAGGTTCTCCAGTCGCAGCACCCTGCCGCCGTCGGGAAGCCGCAGGACCACGACGGTGCCGGAGGTGGCGTGCTCGTGCGAGACGAACGTGCCCCGGGCGATGGCGTGCGGCTGCGATTCCGTGCCGCCCGGACCCGGCGCCGCGGTGATCGATGGCGCCGCCTCCTGCACGGTGGTGTCGGTGAACAGCCGCCACGGCTGGAACACGGCCAGTCCTACGCTCAGCCCGACTACCAGCAGCACGGCGACGGCCCAGGTGATCGGCGATCGTGCCATCCGGCGTGTAAACACCATGGCTTCTCCTCGGAGCGTCGTCGCGTGGCCGGAAAGGCCGGTTCACTGCACAGGGGTCTCGCCCCCATTCCGATTATGGGGGCGAGCGGCGACGGCGGCGACACAATCGGCAGGCGTCATCCGATCGGGGACTGTCCGAGCAGAACACGACCGGAAAAGTGGGTCTGCTTGGCTCGCGGCAACGGGTGGAACAGGCAGCCGTGCACGTCGCGGTAACGCATCTCGAGTTCGCAGGTGCGGGAATAGCCCACTCCGCCGACGGTTTCGATGGCAAGGCGCACGGCGTGCACGAGCGCGTCCGCGGCGGCGGTCTTACGGCTGAGTGTCCGGCTCGCGTACTGATCGGTGTCGGCGAAGCGCAGGTTGTCCGACGCGTTGAACATGGCGTCGACGAGGTCGCCAGCGGTGGTGTGCGCGGTGTCCAGTTCGCCGGCCAGCTGGACGGTCGGCGCGTCCGACCGGCCGGCCGCCAGTGTGGTCGCGATCTCGACGGCGCCGTCGGTGATGCCGAGGTAGGCCGCCATCACCAGCGGCATCGCCGCGCCGAGCACGACGTTCAGCAATGGCGGCCACCCGGTGGCGGGGCGGGTCAGTGACACCGCGGCGTCGGGCACGAACACGTCGTCGAGCACGACGGTGTGCGATCCGCTGGCGCGCAAACCCATGGTGTCCCAAGTCTTCTCGATCCGTACGCCAGTGGCGGCGAACGGGATGGCGCAGTGCAGCACCTGCGGGCCGTCCGGAGCGTCGTCCCAGCGCACGCTGGTCACCAGGACGGTGCCCGCTTCGCATCCGCTGGCCGGCGCTTTGCGCGCGTGCACCCGGTAGCCGCCCTCGACCCGCTCGGCGCGGCCGTTGGAGCCGACCCAGTCGGAGGCGCCGGTGCTGACCAGGATCGCGCCCGCGACCACCTTGGCGAACAGCGGTGCGGCGTCGATGCCGTGGTTGTGCCGCCACACCTGGGCGGCGACCAGGTGGGTATGCATCGCGAAGGCGACCGCCGTGGAGGGGTCGTGCCGGCCCAGTTCGCGCAGAATCGCGCCCATCTCGCGGTGGGTGACCCCGCCGCCGCCGAACTCGGCGGGAACGAGAGCCGCGGACAACCCGCTTTCGCGCAGCAGATCGAACGCGGCGAGGGAGATGTCGCCGGAGCGGTCACGGGCGGCGACCTCGGGACGCAGGGTCTCACCGACGCGGCGCGCGCGGGCGATCCAGTCCGTGGTGACGGTGGGGGTGATGGCAGGAGCTGTAGTGGTCATGTTTCGAAACTAAGAACGGCCGCGATAACCGGATAGTGCAGAAAGTGGACCCCGCCGGTCCAGAAAATAAACCCCGTCCCCGAGGTGCCATGACGACTTCGACGCCGAGTTACGGCCAGTACTGCCCGATTTCCCGGGCGCTCGACCTGGTGGGCGAGCGCTGGTCGCTGCTGATCCTGCGCGACCTGCTCCTGGGCACCACCCGGTTCAACGACCTCGCGCGCGGTTTGCCCGGCTTGTCGCGCAGCCTGCTCGCCAAACGCCTGCGGCAGTTCGAGCGGGCCGGGCTGGTGGAGCGACCGGTCGGGGAATACCTGCTCACCGACGCGGGGCGGGAATTGGAGCCGATCCTGTTCGGCCTCGGCGAATGGGGCGCACGGTGGACCTTCGGCGCGCCACGCGACGACGAGCGCGATCCCGCCCTGCTGGTCTGGTGGATGCACACGCGAGTGGACACCTCGTCGTTCCCGGGCCGTCGCCACGTGCTGTTGGTGCGCTTCACCGACGACCTGCGCCGTTTCTGGATCGTGCTCGAGGCGGGCGTGCCCTCGGTGTGCGAGTCCGATCCCGGTTACCCCGTGGACATCGCGATCAGCTCCGACGTCGCCTCGCTCTATCAGGTGTGGCTGGGGCGGCTGCCGCTGACCCACGCGCTGCGGACGGGCCGGGTTACGTTCACCGGCCCGCCCGCGCTGATTCGCCGGATGCCGGCGGTCCTGCGGCTCAGCCCGGTGGCCGGGTACGCGGACACCTCGCACGTGGATGCGGCCGCCCAGCGCGCGTCCTGAACTCGGACGCCGGCCCGCGCACCGAGCTCAAAGATTTCCGACGATGTGCTCGAGACGCTGGGCGACCAGTTCGCGCGCCTTCTCCCGGAGCGCGGGCCGGTATCCGCTGGGGTATACCGGGTCGGCCGGGGCATAGTCCTTCAAGACCTCCTTCGCGAGGGTGATCTTGTGCACCTCGGTGGGGCCGTCGGCGAGCGCCATCACCTCGGCGTAGCCGAGCATGTCGATGAAAGGCAGGTCCTGGCTGACGCCGAGCGCGCCGTGCAGGTGCAGCGCGCGCTGGGCGATGTCGTGCATCACCTTGGGCATGGCGACCTTGATCGCGGCGATGTCCTTGCGCACCTTCCGGTAGTCCTGCTCCTTGTCGATACGCCACGCCGTGCGCAGGACCAGCAGCCGGAACTGCTCCATCTCGATCCAGCTGTCGGCGATGCGTTCCTGCGTCATCTGCAATCCGGCCAGCGGGCCGCCGCGCATCGGCCGCGACACCGCTCGCTCGGCCATCATGTCGAATGCCTTGCCGACCATGGCGACCGTGCGCATCGCGTGATGCACGCGCCCGCCGCCCAGCCGCGTCTGCGCTACGACGAAGCCCTGGCCTTCGGCCCCGAGCAGGTGGTCGGCGGGCACACGGACATCGGTGAACCGCAGATGGCCTTCGTGCTCGCTGAAACCGGCGACGTGATAGTTCTTCACGATCTCCAACCCGGGGGCGTCGGCGGGGACGATGAACATCGACATGCCCCGGTACGGGCTGACCTCCGGATCGGTCACCACCATGACGATGTGGAAGGCGGCGAACTGCGCGTTGGAGTTGAACCACTTCTCGCCGTTGATCACCCAGTGGTCTCCGTCGCGCACCGCGCGGGTATGGAACAGCGTCGGGTCCGAGCCGCCGGTCGGTTCGGTCATCACGTAGCACGAGCCGATCTCCCCGGCCAGCAGCGGCTCGAGATAGGTCTTCTTCTGCTCCGGTGTGCCGTAGTGAGCGAGGATCTCCGCGTTGCCCGAATCCGGTGCCTGGCAGCCGAATACCGACGGCGCCCACACCGACGTGCCGAGCACCTCGTTGAGCAGGGCGAGCTTCATCTGCCCGAAGCCGGGGCCGCCCAGTTCCGGTCCGAGGTGGCAGGCCCACAGACCCTGCTCCTTGACCTGCTCCTTCAGCGGCCGCGTCAGCGCCATGGCCTCGCGATCGGTGCGGTCGTAGGGGTTGGGGTAGAGCAGGTCCAGCGGCTCCACCTCGGTGCGGACGAACTCCGCCGCCCAGTCCAGCTTCCGCTGGTACTCCGGGTCGGTCTCGAAATCCCAAGCCATGGTCAGCCTTTCGTGTCCCGCGCGGTGCCGGTCACCACGCCGTCGAGCAAAGTGGTCGCGAGGATTTCGGCGATCTCGCCGGGAGAGTGGTCGCCGTCCGGGCGGTACCAGATCGACACCATGTTCAGCATGCCCAGCACGCTGTTGGTGACCACGTGGTCGCCGGTGCGCACCAGACCTTCGGCGTGACCGGCGTCGATGACGCGTTGCCAGCAGTACTGCACGCGGTCGCGCAGGTCCTGCAATTGCGCGGCGCGCTCGCCGGTGAGCGCGGCGACGTCGCGCAGTTGGATGGACACCTCGCGCTGGTGGTGAATGATCAGGCGCACGTGACTGTGAATCATCTCGCGTAGCTTGATGACCGGATCGTCGGGCCCGTCGGCGATCTGCTCGGCCTCGGCCAGCATCAGCTGGGTGTAGTCGCGCAGGATCTGCCAGAGCAGTTCCTCTTTGGAACCGATGTGGTAGTACAGCGCACCGCGCTGCACGTCGGCCCGCTCGCCGATCTCGGCCACGCCGGTGCCGTGGAAGCCCTGTTCGGCGAACAGGTCGATCGCCGCCCGCACGATCCGCGCCCTGGTGTCGCTCGCCGTCGATTCGGCGGCGGGCGGGCGGCCGCGCCTGCGGGAAGGACCGGTCACCTCGACGGGTCCAGAACGACCTTGCCCACCCCGTCGGCCCGCTCGGCGAACATCCGGTAGGCGGCGGGCCCTTCGGACATGGGGAGGTGGTGGGTGACCACGGCCTCGGGCCGCAGCCTGCCGCCCGCGGTGAGTTTCAGCAGGGCGGGTAGTTCGTACTGGATCGAGCACAGCCCGATGTGGAATTCCAGGTCCTTCACCTGCGCAGCCATCATGTGGAACGGATAGGCGCGGTTGTGGCTCACGCCGATCACGCTGACCCGGCCGCCGTGCCCGACGGCGCTGATCGCCAGCTTGATGGTTTCGTCGGCCCCGACCGCCTCGATCGCGACATCCGCTCCGCCGCGCAGCGTTTCACGGATCGCCTGCTTCGGATCGTCCGACTCGACCGGCTCGGCGCCCAGCTCGGCGGCGCGCTCGCGGCGTTCGGCGAGCAGGTCGACGCCGAGCACCCGGGCCGCACCCATGGCGAAGGCGGACTGCACCGCCATGAGACCGACGGGGCCGAGCCCGATCACCACCACGGTGTCGCCCGGCGCGATCCGGGCTCGCCGGGCTCCGTACCACGCGGTCGGAGCGTTGTCGGTGAGCACGACGGCGGCGATGTCGCTCACCTCGTCGGGCAACGTCGCCAGGTTGCCCGACGCGTGCGGGACGGCGAGCAGTTGGGCCTGACACCCCGCCAGCGATCCGCCGAGCCCATAGCAGGCGTCGACCGGCAGCGGGTGGCGCGCGCACGCGGTGACGATCCCGGCGCGGCACTGCTCGCAGCCGTCGCAGCCCGCGGAGGCGGCGACCAGCACGCGGTCGCCGACGGAGAACCCTCGGGTCTGCGGCCCCAGTTCCACGATCTCGCCGACCGCTTCGTGCCCGACACCGTAACCGGCGCCCGGGACGAATCCGTGCCCGGCGTAGATGTGTAGATCGCTGCCGCAGATGCCCGCCGCGGTGACCCGGACGATCGCGCCGTCCGGCCCGGGCAGGACCGGGTCCGGCCTGTCCTGATACGAGATCTGCTGCGGGCCTTCGTAAGTCAGCGCCTTCATCGCCAGCCTCCATCGATCGCGAGAGTGGAGCCGGTGCAGAACGCCGAGGCGTCGGTGGCGAAGAACAATGCGGCCCCGACGATCTCCTCCGGTTTGCCGACTCGGCGCAGGGCATTGTGTCTGGTGAGTTCTTCGCGTAACTCGTCGGGCCACGCCGTCGCGATGTCGGTGTCGAAGGGGCCGCACTGGATGGTGTTGACCCGCACGTTCGGCGCGAACGTCTGGGCCAGTCCGCCGGTCAGGGCGTTGAGTCCCGCCTTGGCCGCCGAATAGGGGACCGCGAAGGGCTCCGGCCTGGTCGCCTCGAGCGAGGAGATGTTGATGATGGAGCCGCCGCCGTCGGCCGCCATCCGACTGCCGATCAGGGCCGACAGCCGAAACGGCCCCTTGAGATTCACGCCGATGACCTTGTCGAACAACGCTTCGGTGACCTGGTCCAAGCTCGGGTACAGCGGCGCGAGTCCCGCGTTGTTGACCAGCACATCCACTCGGCCGAACGCGTCGTAGACGGTCTCCGCCAGGGCGTCGCACTGCGACCAGTCGCTGACGTTGCAGGCCACCGGCAGGGCCCGGCGGCCGAACCGTCGCGTCACCTCCTCGGCGAGCGCGGCGCACCCGTCCAGCTTGCGGCTGGCGATCACCACATCGGCGCCCGCCTCGGCGAACGCCAGCACCATCTGCTTGCCCAGCCCCCGGCTGCCCCCGGTGACGACGGCGACCTTGTCGGTGAGTGGCACTTGAACTCCTGCCTGCATAGAAATGTTCCGACCAGTACATTAATTCGGCGGCACGTTACGATCAAGGGGCTGTCCGGCCGACCGCCGACGGCTCGACGACCCGCCGGGTGGAAGACCAGCTCATTCGGCGTGGCGGATGCATTCGGGCACAGTGCCCAGAGCGACCCGGCGCGCGGCGACTCCACTACCCACGGGTAACATGGCACTGTTTTCCCACTCGGCTTTCTCGGAAGTGAGGCAGTAGATGACAGAGCGGATTCAGGTCGGCGGGCTCCAGGTGGCACGCGTTCTTCACGAGTTCGTCGAGAACGAGGCGCTCCCCGGTTCCGGCGTGGATTCCGCCGCGTTCTGGGCCGGTGCCGAGCAGGTCATCAACGATCTCGCTCCACGCAACCGCGCTCTGCTGGCCGAACGCGACGAGATCCAGGGCAAGGTCGACGCCTGGCACGCGGAGCACCCCGGCGCGACCTACGACAAGGCCGCCTACAAGAACTTCCTGACCGAGATCGGCTATTTGCGCCCGGAGCCCGCCGATTTCCGGATCACCACCCAGAACGTGGACGACGAGATCGCCGTCACCGCGGGCCCGCAGCTGGTGGTGCCGGTGATGAACGCTCGCTTCGCCATCAACGCCGCCAACGCGCGCTGGGGCTCGCTGTACGACGCGCTCTACGGCACCGACGCCATCTCCGAGGCCAACGGCGCGGAGAAGGGCACCGGCTACAACAAGGCGCGCGGCGACAAGGTCATCGAGTGGGCGCGCAACTTCCTCGACGACTCGGTCACCCTCATCACCGGTTCGCACATCGGCTCCACCTCCTACACGATCGTGGACGGCGAGTTGGAGGTCGGCCTGGAGGACGGCACCAGCATCGGCCTGGCCGATGCCTCGCAGTTGGTCGGCTACCTCGGTGACCCCGAGGCGCCGAGTTCGGTACTGCTGAAGCACAACGGTCTGCACATCGAGATCCAGATCGACCCGCAGTCGCCGATCGGCAGCACCGACACCGCGGGCATCAAGGACGTCGTGCTGGAGTCCGCGGTCACCACGATCATGGACTTCGAGGACTCGGTCGCCGCGGTGGACGCCGAGGACAAGGTGCTCTGCTACCACAACTGGCTCGGCCTGATGAAGGGCGACCTCGCGGAGAAGGTCAGCAAGGGCGAGAAGACCTTCACCCGCACCATGAACCCCGACCGCGTGTACACCGCGCCGTCCGGCGGCGAATTGGTGCTGCACGGCCGTTCGCTGCTGTTCGTGCGCAACGTCGGGCACCTGATGACCTCCGACGCGATCCTCGACGCCGAGGGCAACGAGGTGCCCGAGGGCATCATGGACGGGCTGATCACCTCGCTGATCGCCAAGCACAGCCTGGCCGAGGACGCGAAGCTGAAGAACAGCCGCACCGGCTCGGTCTACATCGTGAAGCCGAAGATGCACGGCCCGGACGAGGTCGCGTTCGCCAACGAGCTGTTCGGCCGGATCGAGGACGTGCTCGGGCTGGCGCGCAACACGCTGAAGGTCGGCATCATGGACGAGGAGCGCCGGACCACGGTGAACCTGAAGGCCTGCATCCAGGCCGCCGCCGAGCGGGTGGTGTTCATCAACACCGGCTTCCTCGACCGCACCGGCGACGAGATCCACACCTCGATGGAGGCCGGGCCGATGGTTCGCAAGGCCGACATGAAGTCCCAGCAGTGGATCCTGTCCTACGAGGACTGGAACGTCGACACCGGTCTCGCGGCGGGCCTGCCCGGCAAGGCGCAGATCGGTAAGGGCATGTGGGCCATGCCCGATCTGATGGCCGACATGCTCGCCCAGAAGATCGGCCATCCGCGCGCGGGCGCCAACACCGCGTGGGTGCCCTCGCCGACCGCCGCCACCCTGCACGCGACGCACTACCACCTGGTCGACGTGTTCAAGCGGCAGCAGGAGATCGCCAAGGGCGGCCGCCGTGCCACCGTCGACGAGATCCTGGAGATCCCGCTGGCCGCCGCGCCGAACTGGACCGACGAGGACAAGCGCCAGGAGTTGGACAACAACTCACAGTCCATCCTCGGTTACGTGGTGCGGTGGATCGACCAGGGCGTCGGCTGCTCCAAGGTGCCCGACATCAAGGACGTCGCGCTCATGGAAGACCGTGCGACGCTGCGCATCTCCAGCCAGCTGATGGCCAACTGGCTGCGCCACGGGATCGTCACCGCCGACGAGGTGGTGGCCAGCCTGGAGCGGATGGCCCCGGTCGTGGACCGGCAGAACGCCGGCGACCCGAACTACCGGGCGATGGCGCCGGACTTCGCGGGCAGCATCGCCTTCCAGGCCGCCAAGGAACTGATCCTGGAGGGCACCAAGCAGCCCAACGGGTACACCGAGCCGATCCTGCACCGTCGTCGCCGCGAGGCGAAGGCGCTGGCCTGCGTCTAGTCCCACCTGTCGCGGATCCCCCCCCCCCCGCCGGCCGGGGGTTAGGGCGTCAGCGGCGGGGGGGTATAAACAAAAACGAGCCCACCA
>NZ_JBHVDM010000047.1:0-37042 GCF_042802775.1 Nocardia sp. NPDC057455
GGGTGGTCGTGCCCACCCGGGCGGACGACCCGCCGGTTCGGTCGTGCAGGGGTCACGCCAACCGGTCGGCTCCGGTGCGCGGTGGCCCTCCGGCCGCCAGCGCCGCTGCTTCCTCGTCGGTGAGCAGCCGTGATCTGATGACGAAACGCATGTCTTCGAGAGCGTCCGAAGCGCAGCCGCCGGGTGTTTCGGCCACATCCACGGTGAGGTGGGTGTGCTTCCAGTGCTCGTACTGCTCGCCGCTGATCCACAATTCGGTATGCCAGGGCAGGTTGCCCAGCAGGACGTCGGCGCGGTCGATCCGGGACTCCCGGATGGGCAGGCATCGTGGCGCGTCGCGGTGGCCGGCGGACTGGTGCAGCAGAACGGCTCCGTGCTGATCGATCACGCGGCGCAAGACGGCCCTGGCGCGGTCGGTGATGTCCACCGGATGCGTTCGATGCGCCCCCATGCCGTTCGACCGGCGTGGAGGACGTGGCCGGAGCGCGTCGGGTAGTCGGCGATGCCGGAGTCCCGCCCCCGGTCTGGTGTAGCTCATGATCCCTCGCAGATATCTCGGACCGATCCACTATGGTCCGCGGAGGTTGGTGCGAGGTTGGTGCGAAAATGTCAGTCGCGCAACGCCGTATGCAGCCGGGCCGCGACCGCCGCGCGGCGCACGTCATCGGGCGGGAGCAACCGCAACGCGTGCTCGTGCACCGCGATATCGCGGGGCGCGCGTTCGCCGAACGCCACCGCGTGCTCGGCTCGGTCACCGGCGAGCACGGCGGTCCGCACGCCGACGTCGAGGTGGTCACGCCACTGCAGCACGCCGGGCGCCTCGGATCCGGGCAGCAGCGGTCCCCGGTACAGCCACACCGCCGAGGTGGTGTCCCCCGCGGTGATCGCGGCGAACAGGTCGACGGCGTCGCAGGACACCGGACCGGTCAGCGCGTAACGGCGATTGCTGATCGCACCGCCGATCGCGCGGCGCAGATGCGAGACATCGGCTTTGAGCGTGCTGCTGGATACCGAACGGTCGCCGTACAGGGTGGCGTGCAATTGCTCCGGGGTGAAGCCGTCCGGCTGCAGCGCCAGCAGGGCGAGGATCTCCAGCTGCCGAGGCGGCAGCGGCAGCGGCACCCCGTCGCGCACCAGGCGTGCGGCGCCGAGGCATTCCAGCCGGATCCCCGGCGCGGGCGCCGGCTCGGCGGTGCGCACCATCGTTTCCACCGCCGTCACCAGGGCGCGCACCGAGGTGAGTACCGCCGGATGCGAACGGTCCCAGGAACTGGACAGATCCAGCGCGCCGATTTGCCTGCCGTCGGGCCCGTGGATCGGCGCGGAATAGCAGACCCAGCCGTGCAGCGCGGCGATCAGGTGCTCGGCCGAGAACACCGATGCGGGGCGGTCGGTGTGCAGCGCGAGGGCCACGCCCGTGGTGCCCATATGGCTTTCGTCCCAGCATCCGCCGGGCGCGAGGTTGACCTGCTCGGCCTGTCTGCGCAGCGTGCGGTCACCGCAGGACCACAAGACGGTGCCCCCGCTGTCGGTGACCACGGCCAGATATCCGGAGTCCTCGGTAATGGCGCGCAGTTCCCCCGCCAACGCCGTCACCGGTTCGCGCAGTGGTGACGCCGCCCAGCGATCACCGATGTCGTCCACTCCCGGCGCGATCGTGCGGCCGGGATCCACGGTGCGCAGCGAGCGCTGCCAGGATTGCGCTACGTCGTTGCGCAGGACGGTGTTCCGGGGGCGGGGCGCGGCCTGCGGAGCGGTCGCCCAATGCTCCCATTCTCTTTCCAGTTCGACCCGCTGCTGGGTGAGGGCGCGGAACTGTGCCACGTGGAAGACCCGTCGTCGTGTGAGCTCGAATTCTCCCTCTCATTCTGGCGTACGCCGACCGGCGTGGCGAGTTCCCGGAGCCCTACCGGCCGGTCGCAGGCGCTTTCGAGCGAGGTGGGCCATGACGTCATAGGCTGCCCGCATGGCGACCGGTTCCGAGCGCGCACGCCTCGCCGATGTGCACGAGGTGGCCTCTGGCATGCCTCATGTGACCCGCGTCGACGGGCCACGCGGTAATCCCGTTTACCAGGTCGGGGGCAAATCGTTCGTCTTCTTCCGCAATCCTCGTCCGGACGCCGTGGATCCGATCACCGGCGAGCGCTACACCGACGTGATCGTGATCTGGGTGCCGTCGGAGTCGGACAAGCGGGCGCTGGTCCAGGACCCGGACTCGCCGTTCTTCACGACACGGCATTTCGACGGGCATCCGTCGGTCCTCGTGCGCGCCGCACGCCTCGGCGAACTGAGCCGGCGAGAGCTCACCGAGGTCGTTCAGGACGCCTGGCTTTCGCGAGCCTCGCGCAAGCGCGCGGCGGACTGGCTGGCCGCCCATCCCCCGCGCTGAGCGGTCACTTCCGGATGAAGATCCCGGCCACGTCGGCGTTTTTGATCGGGGTGTCGGCGTTGGCCTGGGCGCCGCAGAGCAGGTCGACCGACACCATCGTCGCGTCCACCGCGGTCCCCGCGGGCTCGCGGTCGTCCTTACTCTGCTGCTTGACGAACTTCGTGATCGTCGTGCGCTTGGTGTCCTGATCTTGCTTGACGTACTCGCTGCACGGAGTGTCGCCGCCGCGATTGAGGGCGCGTTCGATATCGGTGCAGCCGGTGAGGGCCATGGCGACCATCGCGATCCCGAGGCCGGTCCGGCCGGTCCGTGACAGCGCGGCGTTCATGGGCTCCTCCTGAAGGTTCGGCGGCGATAATCGCCGCGATCGGACTCCAGACTAGAGCGCCGCGCACCGAAGGCGGGGGTTAGGCGCGGAAGACGCACAGCGGGACGTCCACTTCCGCCGGAGTGAGCGAACCGTGCTGCCCGACCAGCGACGACTGCAGTGGTTCGACGCCGCTGCGGATGACACCACGCCGTCCGCGGGCGACCACGACCAGATCGCCGATGCGCTGGGCGATCGCGGCGGTGACGGTGGGGCCGAACCAGCCTCGGGCCACGGTCTCTTCCTTGCCGAGCACTTCGAAGTCCGCGCCGAGTGTGGCCTGCCAGGCCGCGCAGACGTCGGATTCGGCGCCCGGCTCGGTGTAGACGTGCCTGGCTCGGGCTTCACCGCCGAGCGCCCGGACGCCTTCTTGCAGTACGGGGGTCGTATCGAAATCGATGCGGTCGTCCATCTGCACCATGCCGTGGTCGGCGGTGACCAGCAGTGCCGCGCCCGCGGGTAGCTCGGCCGCGAGCGCGGCGGCGAGACGGTCGGCATTGGCGAGTTCCAATTCCCAAGCTCGCGACGAAGGGCCGCGCACATGTCCGGTCAGGTCGAGATCGCCGTGGTAGGTGTAGACCAAGGAGCGCGGACCGGCCCGTAACGCCTCGCTCACCCCGGCGACGAGATCGCCGAAGGAAAACTGGGGGAGGAACCGGCAGCCGCGCAGCACCGCCTCGGTCAGTCCCGATCCCGCCTGGTCGCGCGGTGACACCTGGGCGACGGCGATGCCATCGGCGACGGCGCGCTGGAAAACGGTTGTGCGGGGCTGGAACTCCGCCGGGACCAATTCCTTCCGCAGATCGGACTTGGGCACGCCGTGCAGCCGCCAGGACAGCGGGGTGAACAGCTGGTCGTAGCCGGGAACGTGGAACAGATAGCCGACGATCCCGTGCTCGCCAGGCGGAACGCCCACCCCGAGCGAGGCCAGGCTGGTGGCCGTCGTGGTCGGGAAACCGGCTGTGAGCCGGACCGGCGCGAGGCCGGACAGGAACGGCGCCGCAGTGGGATTCGCGACGAGATCCTGGTAGCCGAGTCCGTCCACCAGCAGGACGCAGACCTGGTCGGCAGCCAGACCCAGTCCTAGGCGGTCCTCCTCGCCCGGCACACCGAGACCGGCGAGGACGGAGGGAAACAGATCGGCCAGGGAACCCGTACCGTAACGCGGCGCGACGAACACGAAGGTCAGGATGTCAATGTCGACGGCTGCCTGGCAAGGGTATTCACGCCTGTCCGGTCTCGAAACGGCTCACTTTGCCCTCGCACAGGACGAACCGCCAGGTCGTTCGCATCGAACCCCATCGCGAATTGGTATAGTCCGCAACAAGTTCGGTGCCGTTGTCCCCGATGGACTCGATCCGCATGCGGGCGTTGCTGTCGAAGATCTCCGCTTCGGTCCACTGCGCGAGGTTGCGCTCCACACCGTCGTCGGACATGGTGGCATCGTCGGTGAGAATCGCGTAGAACCGGTCCTGGTCGTTGGCGTTGAGCGCGTCGACGAACTCCTGCACCGTCGGATCCAGCTGCGCGGTCATCCGGGTCGTCCTCTCGGATCGGTGTGGGACATCGGACAGCAAATGTCTGGCGTCTACTCTAGGCCAGCGGCGTCGTGCTCGGCTCGATCAGTGACGCGAAGGTTCGCATGACATCCTCCACCAACGCCGCGGCGTCGGTGCCGAATTGTCCCGCGCGTTTCTCCAGTTGGCCGTCCAGCCACAGCGAGGCCAGTCCGTGGCCGAGTCCCCAGAACATGACCGCCAAGGTGTCGGCCTTGTCGGCGGGCAGCGCTCCCGCGCGGACGCATTCCGCTATCGCGTCGGCCAGGACACCGAACGCCGCGTCGCCCGCCGCCATGGTGTCAGGGTGCTTGTCGGGCTGCGAGAGTTCGGGCCGGAACATCAAGCGGAAATACGCCGGCTGCTCGCGGGAGAACCGCACATAGGCGTTCGCCAGCGCGGTCAGGGCGGCCATGGGCGTTCGCGCCTCGGCGCGGACAGCCGCCAGTTGCGTTCCCAGCAATCGAAAACCCTGGGTGGACAACGTCGCGAGCAGGGCGGCCCGGTCGGGGAAGTGGTGATACGGCGCCGCGGTGCTCACGCCTGCCTCGCGCGCCACCCGGCGCAGGCTGACCGCCGCGAGACCCTCGGTCTCGATCAATCGCAGGCAGGCGGCCAGCAGCGCGTCGCGCAAGGCGCCGTGGTGGTAACTGGTCCGCGTCACCGTCCGAGCGTATGCGACGCGTCCTGGACAACCTAACTATGCGGTGCTTAGATTATCTGAGCGGCGCTCAGATGGCGGCCGCGGTAGTCACTCCGCGAGAGGAATGGAACACATGAGCACACAGGTATCGGTCACCGGCGCAACGGGATTCGTCGCGGGCCACGTCATCGCCGAGCTGCTGGAACACGGCTACGCCGTGCGTGCGACGGTCCGGGACCTCGCCGCCACGGGCAAACGGGCACACCTGGCGGAACGGGCCCGCCGGACCGGGGGCGAACTGGAGTTCGCGCAAGCCGATCTGAACAGCGACGACGGCTGGGCGGCCGCCGTCGCGGGCAGCATCGGCGTGCTGCACGTCGCCTCCCCGTTCCCCACCACACCGCCCGACGACGAGCGTGAACTCGTCGACACCGCGGTCGAAGGAACACTGCGGGTGCTGCGCGCCTGCGCCGCCGCGGGCACCGTACGCCGTGTGGTGCTCACCTCGTCGATCGCCGCGATCGCCTCCGGTCATGCCGAGGACGGCCTGCGCACCGAGGCCGACTGGACGGTGGTCGAGCACAGCCCGGCCTACCAGAAGAGCAAGACGCTGGCTGAGCGGGCGGCCTGGGATTTCGTCGCGAAGCTCCCGGCCGCCGAGCGATTCGAACTGGTCGTCGTCAATCCCGGCATGGTGCTCGGACCGTTGCTGTCCGCGGCGACGAGCACCTCGCACGAGCCCGTGCGGCGATTGCTGGCCGGGGACGTACCCGGCACGCCTCGGGTCGGCTGGGCGCCGGTGGACGTGCGCGATCTCGCCGTGGCGCACCGGCTCGCGCTGGAGACGCCGGCCGCCGCGGGCAACCGCTACATCTGCGCGGGCGAGCACCTGTGGATGGAAGATATGGCCCGCATCCTGGCCGAGGAGTACGGGCCGCGCGGGTTCCGGGTGCCGACCAGGCGACTGCCGAACTGGATCGTGCGCTGCGTAGCGCTTTTCGACAAGGGTGTCCGGCTGACACTGCCCACCTTGGGGCGCGTCGAGTCGCTCAGCGCCGACAAAGCCCGGCGCGAACTGGGCTGGACCATGCGTCCGGTGCGGGAATCCGTGGTGGACACCGCGGAAAGCTTGGTGCAGCGCGGGATCGTCGCGGTGTCGCGGCGCGAGTCCGCCGCACCACGCGCGGCACGTGTCTGAGGGGGCGGGCATGCTGATCGCGACATTGATCATCACCGCGGTCGCGATGACGCGGCGCTGGTTGGCCCGCCGGTCCACGCGCGGGAACTCCGTCGGGCACAACGCCCCCGGCTCGATCCGGCGGGCGTGGCGCCGCCCGTTGCCGGTGGCCGCCACCCTCCTCGCCCTGCTCGGCGGCGCGGTGGCGGCGGGCACGCTGGCACAATGCTGATTCCGGCCCCGGCGTCCGGCCTCCCGGCGCGGTTCGCTAGACAGGACACGTGACTGCGCAGCGCCCCTTCCGGTTCGGTGTCAACATGGTGGTCCCCGAATCCCGGGCGAATTGGATCGAGAAGTGCCGCCGGGCAGAAGAACTCGGCTTCGACGTGGTCGGCGTCGCCGACCATCTCGGCCTGCCGGCGCCGTTCCCCGCGATGATCCTCGCCGCCGAGGCGACCGAACGGGTGCGGTTGAACACCTTCGTGCTCAACACCGCGTTCTACAACCCGGTCCTGCTGGCCCGCGACGTGGCCGGCGCCGATCAATTCACCGACGGGCGCGTCGAACTGGGGCTCGGCGCGGGTTACGTGCAGGCCGAATTCGAGACCGCGGGCATCCCGTTCGAAAGCGGGAGCAAGCGCGTCGAGCACCTGGAGCAGACGGTGATCACGCTGCGCCGCCTGTTCTGCGACCCGGAGTATCAGCCCCAGCCCGCGCAACCGTCGGGTCCGCCCGTGCTCATCGGCGGATGGGGTGACCGGTTGCTCGCCGTGGCCGCGCGGCACGCCGACATCATCGCGTTCACCGGCGCCGCGGCCGCGCGCAACGGTGGGCCGATGCAGATGGCCGGGCTCGCGGAGATCGAGGAGCGGGTCGCCTACGTGCGCGAACTGCTCGGTGCACGGCTGAACAAGGTCGAGTTCAATATCCTGGTGCAGCGGGTGGTGCCGCCGGAGGAACGCGCGAGCGTCATGGAGGTCTTCGGGCCGGCGCTCCCGCCGGACGTCGCCGACTCCCCGGAGGAGCACCCGCTCCTGCTCATGGGCACCCCCGAGGAGATGGCCGACCGCCTGCGCGACCGGCGCGACCGTTACGGCATCACCTACGTCACCGTCCTCGAGGACAGCATGGAGAAGTTCGCCCCGGTCATCCCATTGCTGCGCTGATCGGCCGCCCCCGGTTCACGGCAGCCGGTCGACGATGACGCGCGGATCGATCTGCCGCAGCCTCCTCGGCCGGCTGGTCAGGCAGGGCCAAGTGCGTGCGACCGCCTCGCGGGTGACATGACCGGCCGCGACCAGGGCGTCGGCGGCAGGGCCTGCCCCGCCCGGCGCGAGGGCCGGGTGCGCGGGGCGGTCGAGCGCCGGGACCACGGTGTGCGGCAAGCCGATCAGCACGGCGAGGATATCGAGCCGGTCGGCCGGGATGTGCGTGCGCGCCGCCGCGAGCACCGTGCTCGGAACGACGATGGTGTTCCCCGCCTCGACCGTCGCCCAGACGATCGCCTGCGCATAGTCGGCGCGGTTGGTGAACGCGACGACCGCCGCGGCGTCGAAGACGACGCCGGTGAGGGCTCGGGACGTCACACCGCGCATGCCGCGACTCCTGCCGGGTGCCGCGCTCTCGGGAAGACGCTCATACGGGCTTGCGCCACAGCAGGGTGTAGCGCCACATGAGCCGTCGCCGCATGCGCGACCCGGGCAGGAGTTCGGCTGTGGCCGAGCGGATCTCGGCATATCCGTCGGCAGGGTCGCGCATGGCCACGCTGGGCCCGTCTACCCGGTGCATGCGGTCCGTCACCCAGATCGCGGGCGCCAGCGTCAGGTAAGGGAAGTCTTTGCGCAGCGTCATGTTCCAGAGCCCGACGATGGCGAGGACGCCGCCGGGCGCGACCACACGGCGCAATGCCGTGACGCCCTCGCGCAGCGGAACGTGGTGCAGGGTTGCCACGATGGTGACGACATCGAAAGAGCCCGCGTAGTCACGGAAGTCGGCCGGTTCCAGAGATACGCCGGGCGCGGTCTGAGCCTGTGTGAGGATTTCCGCGTCGGTGTCGATCCCGGTCACCGTCAACCCGCGGCGGGCGAGCTTGCCCGCCAAAAGCCCGTCACCGCAGCCGATGTCGAGCGCCGTGCGGGCCGACGACGGCACTTGCCTCAATAGCCACGGGTGGTAACGGGTGTTGTGATTCCAGTAGGGATCATCGGGCACGTTGTCACTGTAGGGGGATCGGAGTCGGTCGCCGCGGTTCCCGGCGTGGGCGCGGGTGGGAATGTGGCCGGATGGGGTTGCTCCGAACCGTGAAGAAAGCCCTGGTCGATCGGACCTCGAAAGGGTAAAAATGTGATTTACATCACATTTGCTGGAGCATTTCGTCGGTGCTCGATGGCAAGGTGTGCGGTATGTCTTCCGCCGAATCCACCGCTTCGCTCGACGCCATCCGGGTCCTCGGAGCCAGTGAGCACAATCTGCGTGATGTGTCGCTCGAGATCCCGAAGAACAAGATCACCGTTTTCACCGGCGTCTCCGGCTCGGGCAAGTCGTCGATCGTCTTCGACACCATCGCCGTCGAATCGCAGCGCCAGCTCTACGCCACCTTCCCGGCCTTCATCCTCAATTTCCTGCCCCGCTATGAACGCCCGCACGCCGAGGCCATCGAGAATCTCACCGCGCCGGTGATCATCGATCAGCAGCCGGTGGGCGGTGGGCCGCGCTCAACCGTCGGCACCATGACCGACATCTTCTCGATGGTGCGGGCCATGTTCGCCCGATTCGGTTCGCCTTCGGCCGGATTCGTCTACAACTATTCCTTCAACGTGCCGCAGGGCATGTGCCCGGACTGCGACGGTCTCGGCGTCGCCGTGCGCGCCGACCCGGATCGGCTGCTCGACCGGACGAAGTCGCTGAACGAAGGCGCGATACTGCTGCCGGGTTACGGCGTGGGCAGCGGGGATTGGCAACTCTACGGCAAGTCCGGCCGCTTCGACCCGGACAAGAAGCTGACCGATTACACCGGCGAAGAGCTCCACGACTTGCTCTACGGCACCGGCGGCAAGGTCGAGCTGACCTTCAGCAAAGGCACTTGGAAGGCGAATTACGAAGGCCTGGCCACAAAATTCACGCGGACCCGGTTGCAGCGCGACACCTCCTCGCTGAGCGAGAAGACCAGGGAGCAGATTCGGCAATTCCTCACCGAGGGCGTCTGCGGAACCTGCGCGGGTGCCCGGCTGAACCAAGCGGCGCTGGCCACGAAGATCGACGGACGCTCTATCGCGGACTGGTCGCGCTTGCAGGTCACCGACCTGATCGAGGTGCTCGACGCGATCACCGATCCGGCCGCGGTCGGCTTGGCCTGCGCCATCCGCACCGGTCTGCGGCGGGTGGCCGACATCGGGCTGGGTTATCTGAGTCTGGACCGGCCGACCTCGACGCTCTCCGGCGGTGAGGGGCAGCGGCTGAAAATGATCAAGCATCTGTCCAGCACACTGATCGGACTGACCTACATCTTCGACGAACCCAGTGTCGGCCTGCACCCACGGGATGTAAGCCGGTTGAACGACCTGCTGAAAGCATTGCGGGACAAAGGCAACACGGTGCTCGTGGTGGAGCATGATCCGGACGTCATCGAGATCGCCGACCATGTCGTGGACGTCGGGCCGCGCGCGGGCGTGCACGGCGGGCAGGTGGTGTTCCAGGGCAGTTTCGCCGACCTGCGGACCGCCGACACCCCGACCGGCGCCGGTCTGCGCAGGACCTTCCGGGTGAAGGACTCCTTCCGCACGAGCGCGGGCGAACTGCTCATCGAGCGCGCGGCGGTGCACAACCTGAAGAACGTGACTGTCGGTATCCCGACCGGCATCCTGACCTGCGTCACCGGCGTCGCGGGATCGGGCAAGAGCAGTCTCATCCGGGACGTGTTCGTCAAGGAGCATCCCGAGGCGATCTTCGTGGACCAGTCGCCCATCGCGGCGTCGTCCCGGTCCACGCCCGCGACCTACCTCGGGTTGATGGACCCCATCCGCAAGTTGTTCGCCAAGGCGACGGGGGAATCCGCCGGCCTGTTCAGTTTCAATTCGGCGGGCGCGTGCGAGCAGTGCGAGGGCCGCGGCGTGATCATCACCGAGATCGCCTACATGGACCCGGTGACGACTCACTGTGACGCCTGCGACGGACGGCGCTTCTCCGATGACGTGCTCGCCCTGACGCTGCGCGGCAAATCGATCGCCGACGTGCTGGAGATGTCGGCCGAGGAAGCGCTCGGATTCTTCGCCGAGAAGGCGCTGCACACCAAGCTGCGCACCATGAACGAGGTGGGCCTGGACTACCTCAGCCTGGGACAGGCGATGAGCACGCTCTCCGGGGGAGAGCGGCAGCGGATCAAATTGGCGACCCAGTTGCAGAACACCGGCAGCGTCTATGTGCTCGACGAACCCACCACCGGGCTACATATGTCCGACGTGGACACGCTGCTCGCGCTGATGGACGGTCTGGTCGACCGCGGCAACACCGTCGTGGTGATCGAGCACAATCTCGACGTGGTCGCCCACTCGGACTGGGTGATCGATCTCGGGCCGGACGGCGGCAAGGACGGCGGCGAGATCGTCTTCAACGGGACGCCCGCCGAGTTGCTCGCGCACCCGTCCTCGCTCACCGGCGAATACCTGCGCCGCTACAAGGCGGATAGCTAGCCGGAGGGCTCCGTCGCCGTGAACTGCTGAGTCCCGGTCACCCGCAGTAATTCCAGCGCCGTGGCTTCCCGGCTGCCAGGCGCCGCCGAATAGACCACGACCGCCTGGTCGGTGTCCGGGACCAGCAAGGTGTCGCAGTCCAGCCGCAGCGTGCCGAGATCCGGGTGTTCGATCGTCTTGGTCGCGCTGCGCCACTGCCCGGATCGCCGTGCGGTCCACAGCTGCTCGAATCGTGGACTGCGGGAACGGAGTTCGGAGACCAAGCGCAGAAGTCCGGGATCATCGGGATAGCGCGCGCGGGCACCGCGCAGGCCGGCGACGGAGAACGCCGCGGCGTTCTCGGCCTCGGCGGGCGTCATGGCGACCCGTCCTGGCTCGGTGCCGAGAAAACGTTGCCAGATGATGTTGCGCTGGGCGGGCGGCCATGCGGAGAAATCGCCGAGCAGCGCGGTCGCCATCGGATTCCAGGCCAGCACATCGGCTTTCGCCGACAGCACGAGCGCGGGCAGATCCGCCATCCGGTCCAGCAGGCGCAAGACGCTCGGCCGCACCACCATGTCGATGCGTCCCTCCTGTGGCGGCGCCGCGCCCGCGAGCTGGAACAGCAGTGTGCGGTCCTCGTCGTTGAGCCGCAGTGCGCGGGCGAGCGCGGCCAGCACCGCGGTGGACGGATGGGGGCCGCGCCCTTGCTCCAAGCGCACCACGCAGTCCACGCTGACACCGGCCGCGCGCGCCAACTCCTCGCGCCGCAACCCCGGCACCCGTCGATGGGCCAGGCCGGGCCGCAACCCCGCCGCCTCCGGAGTGAGGCGTTCGCGCCTGCTGTAGCGGATTCGGTGCTGGCAATGAGGAAATTCCCGATGGTCGAGCCGCTGAAGATTGATCTGGATGAAATCAGATCACCTGAGGCGCAGTTGCATACGAGGGCCGGTGAAATCGCGCAAATCAATAGCCTGCTCATATCTCACCGGCCCACTCGGACAACATTGACCTCTTCGGTGCGATCGAGGTCGATATCGACGCCGAACCAGCCCAGTTTGGACCCACCGGCTACGACCGTTGCGGGGCCGCGACACCCTCTTCTGACGACATCACGGCCGATGACATGTGATGTATGTCACATAATGGAACGGCGTATAGAACGGCCACGTCCAAGTAGATGAATGAGAAAGCTTATCCCAGAAAGCAACTCAACAGTTGCCGATGTGCATACATCGCAACACCCAAGGGGGGCCATGAACCACACGAAACTCACCATCGTTGCCTTGATCGCAGCGACGATTCCCGCTGTCATCAGTTCCGCGCCAACAGCTTCCGCACAGCAAGTGTGGGGAGCGTGCGGTATCAGCACTCCCGAAGACAAAGTTGTCGCGAAATACAGCAAAGCGCGGTTGACCTGCGGTAACACCGGCTATGGATTCCGGCACATCCAAACCAAGCACGGCGAGGAGTGGCAAGGGCTTGCAGCGATAGAAAACCGCAACTGGCGCGATATCGCTGACATGGCGATCAGTAAATCGTTGGATACCCCCGACCTCGTTGTCCCGCAGGGCGCTAGAACCTGTTACTCAGGGCAGATATACTTGGTCAACCACGTCAACGGGCAGATCGCGAAAACCGTCGAACCCACAGTCATCGTCGATAACGGCGTCATCGTCACTGCGTTCCCTGGAGGTAAATGTCGTGCCTAGCTCGCACCCCACCACAGCCGAGCTGACGCAATCGGTGATCGCGGCAGGCCGCGAGTGGCAGGTGGAGATCTCATCGTCGGATCAGGGCTTGCAGATCACCGGCCGTGGCGGTGAACAACTGGATGTGCCCATCGAGTTCGCGGTCACGGGCGATGAACTGCGCGCCTACTACGTCGAGGTGAGCAAGTCCTCGCTCTATCCCGAAGACCAGAAATGGCAACAGTGGCAATCGCTGATGTCCACCCATTTGTTGGAAGCGCTGCACGAGCTCGACCGGCATGACGCGCACTGTGTCATCACCGTGGGCGAGACGGGGTTCACGGCAGTACCGCAACAGCTCAACTAACGCAATCACCCCTGGTGTGGGTTACGAACGAACGTTTCTTTCCGACGCCAGGGCCGATCCGACCAGATCGGTCGTCGATTTCGTCGCACGCACCTGAACGATGCATACGGGGCAAAGAGGATCTGCCGGACGTGATCCGCGCGGCCGAGGTGATCGGCTTCGGACTGAAGATCGAGAATGTGCTGTTCCCGACGACGACGGCGGCTACTCGTTGGAGTGGATTGTCACCCGGGACGAGGATGTGCCCGCCTACGAGGAGTGGGAAGGCCGCTACGAGGACGCGGACGGCGAACTGGTGCTGAGCTTTGCGGAATGACGCCCGGTCATGGCGTATCCAGGGCGGCGACGAGCCGGTCCAGCGCCGACGGGGATTCCGCGTCCGCGGCGGTAGATGATGATCCGCTGGTCGGGATCCTGCACGGGCATCAGCACCTCGTAGCTGACGACTAGTGGACCCACCAGCGGATGCCGCCGCGAATCGTCATGGTGTCGAGCGCGATAGGCTCCCTGGCACGCACCTCCGATCCACGCCGCCTCGAATCCACCCTGCTGGGCTTGCCCTATCCGGCGTCGAAGACGGCGCTGAACATGATCACTTCGCAGTACTCTCGCGCACTTCCTGGCATCCAGGTCAACGCGGCCGACCCCGGCTACACGGCGACGGACCTGAACGGTCACTCCGGCTTCCAAACCGTCACCGAAGGGACCGACGCGATCGTGCGGCTGGCCACGCTGCCGCCCGACGGTCCGACCGGCAGATTCTTCGATCGCACCGGACCGGTGCCGTGGTGAGCCGGTGGCGAGTCCGGCGGTCGCCGCCGGTCAGCGGGCGCCGCCGTTGACATAGAGCGTCTGGCCGCTGACGTAGCTCGCCTCGTCGCTGGCCAGGAAAGCGATCACCGCCGCGACCTCTTCGGGCTGTCCCACCCGGCCCAGCGGCGTACGCTCCGCGACGGCCTTCTGGTGCTCTTCGGCGGTCAGGCCGAGCCGGTTGGCGGTAGCGGCGGTCATGGCGGTGGCGATGTAGCCGGGCGCCACCGCGTTCACGGTGATGCCGTACGGCCCGAGTTCGAGGGCGAGCGTCGCGGTCAGCCCCTGGATGCCTGCCTTGGCGGCCGCGTAATTGGCCTGGCCGCGATTGCCGAGCGCCGACCGGCTCGACAGCGAGACGATCCTGCCGTATCGCTGGGCCACCATGAACGTCTGCGCCACCTGCGCGCAGTGGTAGGCGCCGGTCAGATTGACCGCGAGCACCGCGTTCCAGTCTTGTTCGGACAAGCGGAAGAACAGGTCGTCGCGGGTGATGCCCGCGTTGTTCACCAAGATCTGCGGGCGGCCCAGATCGCCGGCGATCCGATCGAAGACGTCCTGGACCGACTCTCGGTCGGTGACGTCGCATACGTAACTGCGCGCCCCGCCGCCCGCCGCGGTGATCCGTGCGGCGGTCTCGTCGGGCGCGTCGCGGTCCAGGACGGCCACGGCGGCGCCCTCGGCGGCCAGGCGCAGTGCGGTGGCGGCGCCGATGCCGCGAGCCGCACCGGTGACGACGGCGATCCGGTCGGTGAATCGATGCATCGAATATCCTTCGGTCAGAACGCGGCGACGCCGGTCAGGGCGCGGCCGATGAGTAGTTTCTGGATCTGGCTCGTGCCCTCGTACAGGGTCATCACCTTGGCGTCGCGAAGGTATCTGCCGACCGGGAACTCGTCGATGTAGCCGTATCCGCCGAACACTTGCACCGCGCGGTCGGCCGCACGGACCGCGGCCTCGGAAGCGAACAGTTTCGCCTTCGAGGAGGCGACAGCGAATTCTTCGCCGCGGTCGACGAGATCGGCGACCCGCCAGACCAGCAACCGCGCCGCGTCCACGTCGAGCGCGATGTCGGCGAGCAGTTCCTGCACGAGCTGGTGCGCCGCGATCGGTTTGCCGAACTGCTCACGCTGGGTGGCGTAGCCCACGGCGGCGTCCAAGCATGCCTTGGCCAGCCCGACACATCCCGCCGCGACCGACATGCGGCCTTTGGCCAGCGCCGCCATCGCCACGGTGAAGCCTTTGCCCTCGGCGTGCAGACGGGCGCTGTCCGGTACGCGAACTCCGTCGAGCACGAGTTCGGCGGTGGCCTGTCCGCGCAGCCCCAGCTTGCCGTGGATCTCGCGCGCGGTGAACCCGGGGGAGTCGGTCGGTACCAGGAACGCGGTGACGCCCCGATGTCCTTCGCCGCCGCTGCGCGCGAACACGAGCGCCACATCGGCCCAAGTGCCATTGGTGATGAACATCTTCGTGCCCGTCAGCACCCAGTCCGAGCCGTCGCGCACCGCGCGGGTGCGCAACCGGGCGGCGTCGGATCCGGTGCCAGGTTCGGTGAGCGCGAAACAACCGAGCGCCTCACCCGAGACGAGCCGCGTCAGCCAGTTCTGTTTCTGCTCCTCGGTGCCGAAGTAATCGATCGACTTGGCGACCAGCCCCAGCGAGACCGAGACGATGCCGCGCAGGGCCGAGTCGCCTCGGCCGAGTTCCTCCAGGACCAGGCAGTAGGTGAGATGGTCGCCCGCGCTGCCGCCGTACTGCTCGGGAACGGTCAGGCCCAGGAAGCCGAGTTCGCCGAGCCGGGCGACGATCGCGCGGTCCACGCACTCTTCGCGATCCCACCGTGCGGCGTGCGGCGCGATCTCCCGATCGGCGAAGTCCGCCGCGAGCTGCCGTGCCGCCGTTTGCTCGCCGGACAGTTCGAGGTTCATGGCCGGTAGGCTAGCGAGGGTTAAACTAACACCGCAAGTTTTTCGCCCTCGATGTCCGGCAAGATCATCAAGGAAACTCGGTTGCGCGCGGCGCGGGCATTGTCGGCCGTTCGGCACGGACCCGCGTGCGCGTGCCGGAGTGGCAAGCGTCATGGCGCACTCGTCGTCCACATGCCCATCGGCCGACTCCAACCAACCTGATGGCTGGACCTCAGGCGGTGACGGCGCCGAACTCCGTCGCGAGCCAGGCGGGGAACTCGGTGAGGTCGGTGAGCACCACATCCGCGCCCGCCGCGCGCAGTTCTTCGGCCGAGCACGGTCCGGTGCTGACGCCGACCGCGAAGACATCCGCGGCCCGCGCGCCGTGCATGTCGCCGATGTGATCGCCGACGAAGAGATCCGCGCCCTGTTCGCGCAGTGTCGCCGCCTTGCCCGCCGACCAGAGGTCGCCCGCGAGATGGTCGATGCGCCAGCCGAGTTCGGCGATGTGCAGCCGCGCCAGCGGGGCATGCTTGCCGGTGACGACGAGCACCCGTCCGTTGCGGGCCTCGATGGCCGCGAGCGCGGACTGCGCGCCGGGCATCGGGGGAATGGTCGATACGAGCGTCGGATACAGCGCCCGATAGCGGGTCACCAGCGCCGGGACAAGTTCCTCCGGCGCGCCCGCTTCGACGAGCAGGGTGGCCAGCGGCGGGCCGAGCCGATCGGCGAACGTCGTCCCGCACAGCGGCAGGTCGAACTCCGCGCCGAGCAGGTCGATGGCCCGCGCTACGCCGGGCCGCGAGTCGATCAGCGTCATGTCGAGGTCGAAGCCCACGGTCCAGGTCACCTGATCGACCCTAATCGCCCGCGTCGCGGCGTGCCGGTCCGGCTGTTGTGATTCACAACTCCGCCGCGCGCGGGCATGTGGGCGGCGGAGGTTGTCCGAGCGGTGTGGTGGCGCGACCGTGCTTCACGTGGAACCACCGATGCACTCGATGTCACGTAATCGGCTGTGCTGCCGCGTATTCCGGCATCGACCGCAAACGCGCGTCAGGTGTGAATCGGCGGCGCGGTGCGCTTGGCATAGCCGCTGATCGGGCTGATCTCCATCCGGTCTATCCCGCTCAGCGTCCCGATCCGTTCCGTGGTGTAACGGAACAGGGCATCGGTGTCGCGGCAGACGACGCACACCAGCACATTGTGCGGGCCGGTGGTGGCGGCGACGAACGCCGCCTCCGGATCGGCGGCCAGCGCGGTCGCGACGGTGACGAGTTTCGCGGGGGCGACGGTGAGCCAGAGCAGGCTTTGCACCGTGAAGCCGAACAGTGCGGGATCGATCTCGACATCGAATCCGAGCACCCGGGCGTGACGCAGTTCCTCCACCCGCCGCCGCACCGCGGATTCCGACCAACCGACGGCGCGCGCGAGCCGTGGATAGGCTGCCCGCCCATCGGCGGCCAGCGCGGGCAGCAGACGTTGATCCAGTTCGCTCGGTGCCACGGGCGCGGCCGGTTCCGTGTGGGGTGTACGCAAGACCGCGCTCTGCTCGATGGACAGCGCCGACATCCGTCCTCGCCAGCGGTGTCGCATGACGTGCCGCAGCACGCGCTGGGCGTCCACGGCGTGGACGGCCGGATGGCGGCCCAGTTCGGGCAGGGGAGCATCGCCGGGAACACGGAACAGGCAGGTCAGTTCCGCGCCACCGGCGATGACCGTCACCCAGGCGGTATCGGCGCGCCGCGCCAGCGCGCGGGCCAGCGCGGCGGTGGCATCCGGCCGGACCCGCAGGCGGACCAGCCACTCGGCGTGGCCCACGTGCCCGGTATCGGCGACCCCGGTCACCCGTAGCCCGCCAGTGTCCAGCAACCGCCGGTAACGGCGGGCCAGCGTGCGCTCGGAGACCTCCAGTATCGGCGCGAGTCTGCTGAACGGCGCACGGCCGTCGAGCTGCAAGGCGTGCAGCAGTCCTCGGTCGACGTCGTCCAAGGTGACCGAATCCACCACCTCAGCGTAGGGCAGTGCCGGATTCCGCCGGATCTGCCCTGGTGGCGGGTGGCGCGGCGGCGGCACGACCAGCATTGTCGGCGTGCAGAAACCGATCAATGCCATCCATCACACCGGAATCCTGACCCGCGATCTGGACGGCCTGGAACGCCGCTATCTCGATCTCGGTTTCACGCTGAGTCCCCGCTCGCGGCACCTGCTGAGCGCACAACCGGGCGAACCACCCACGCCCGGATGCACGGCCAACCGGTGCGCGTTGTTCGGCGGCGCCTACCTCGAACTGCTCGGCATCGTGGACGAAGCCGCGCCGGATCCATGGCACACCAAGGCGATGGCCGACGAGTACGAGGGCTTTCGCCTGCTCAACCTGGAGACCGGTGACGCCGAATCGGCGCGGCGACAACTCGCCGCGGCGGGCGTGCCCGCCACCGGCGTGCTCGACTTGGAGCGCGATGTCGAGACCGAGGACGGCATTCGGACGGTGCGCGCGCGGGCCGTGCACGTGGACCCGCGTGCGACGCCGGAGGCGCTGCTGGGCATCGCGCAGCATCTGACTCGCGAATACGTGCACCAGCCGCGCTACCTGTCGCACCCGAACGGCGCCCGCGCCATCGCCGCCGTGCTCATCGTCGCGGCGGATGCCGAGTTCGACGCGATCGTCGAACGCTACAGCCGCATCTCGGCTGTGCCCGCCGTTGGCAAGGGACCGCTGACCGTAGTGGAGATGGGCACGGGGCGGCTGGAGTTGGTGCGCGCGTCCGAGGCCGCCGCCGTGTTGCCGGGCGAACCGGCGCCCGCGCCGTCGTATCTGGCCGCAATGACCATCGCCGTGCACGATCTCGCCGTAGCGCGCGACGTCATCGGTAACGCGGGCGTGCCGTTGCGTGAGACGGACGAGGGTTTCTTCGTCTCCGCACGGGACGCCTACGGCGCGGGCCTGTTCTTCGTGGCGGGCTGAGTCAGGGGCCGGCCTGCGGGCTGCTGCCGGGTCGCGGCTCGGCGAGCGTGGATCGCTTGCGTCCGTATCCGAGGTAGACCGCGACGCCGACCAGGACCCACACGCCGAACCGTACCCAGGTCAGCGCCTCCAGTGTGGTCGCGAGCAGGACACAGCCGAGCAGCGCGAGCAGCGGGACCACCGGCACGAGCGGGGTGCGGAACGGGCGCTCGCGCTCGGGCTCCGCCCGGCGCAGCACCAGCACGCCCACGCACACCACCGCGAACGCCGACAACGCGCCGATGTTCACCAGTTCGACCACGATGTCGATCGGCAGCAGTCCCGCGATGACCGCACCCAGTACGCCCAGCAGCAGCGTCAGCCGCACCGGCGTGGAACGTTTCCCGGTCGCCGCGAGGCGGTAGGGCAGCAGTCGGTCGCGGCACATCGCGAACATCAACCGGACCTGCGCGTACACGATCAGCAGCAGACCCTTGGTGAGTGCGATGATCGAGGCGATCACGATGAGGTCGCCGATCCATCCGATGCGCACCGCGCCGAACGCGGTCGCGATCGGCGCGCCGTTGTTCAGCGTGGCGAACGGCACCATGCCGGTGAGCACGGCGCTGACCAGCGCGTAGAGCACGGTGGCGATGAGCACCGTGCCGATGATGGCGAATGGGACGTCGCGGCGCGGGTTGCGGGCTTCTTCCGCCGACGCGGCGACCACGTCGAAGCCGAGGAAGGCGAAGAACGCGATGGCCGCGCCGCCGATGATGCCCCCGATCCCGAACGGCGCGAACGGGGTCCAGTTGTCCACGCTCGCGTGCGGGGCGCCGACGGCGACCACCAGCACGAGCACGCCGATGGTCACCCCGACCAGCGCCTTGGTGATGCGCGCGGTGAACGTCACCTCGCCGACCAGCACCCCGACGACGGCGGCGACGATCAGGACGGCGGGCAGGTTCACCACGCCGCCTTCGGCGGGCCCCGCGACGAGCGCGTGCGGGATGGTGATGCCGAACAGCGAGTCCAGCGCGGAGACCGTGGTCCCGGACCAGCCGATCGCCACCGCGGCGCCCGCGATGACGAACTCCAGCAGCAGATTCCAGCCGACCAGGAACGCCGGTGCTTCGCCGAGGGTCGCGTAGGTGTAGGTGTAGGCGCTGCCGGAGACCGGCACCATCGCCGCGAGTTCGCTGTAGCACAACGCCACCAGTGCGCACACCGCTCCGGCCAAGACGAACGACAGCACGATGGCGGGCCCGGCCTTCTCCGCGGCGGCCACACCGGTGATGACGAAGATGCCCGCGCCGACGATGGTGCCGACGCCCATGGCGGTGAGATCGAGTCGTCCGAGCCTGCGCGCCAGCGTGGGCGCGCCCGCCTCGGTCGCGGTGTCGGGCAGGCGGCGGCGCCATCGCCGGGCTGATGCGGTGGTCATGACTCCCTTACGAGAACGGATCCATCGGTTGCGGCCGGTGTGCCGAACCGATAGCCCATTCTCGCCGCGCTGCCCAGCCTGGGAATAACTGGGGTGTTGCGCTCAGCTACTGGATGACGCGGCGAAGGGCGTGGCGGCGGCGACGCGGGCGGTGCGGTGGGGGTGGCGCCACAGGCCCTTTCGTTCCAGGATCGGGAGCACGCCTTCGCCGAACCAGTACGCCTCTTCCAGGTGGGGGTAGCCGGAGAGGATGAAGTGCTTGATGCCCAGCCGCGCGTATTCGGCCAGCCGATCGGCGACTTCGGCGTGCGAGCCGACCAGTGCGGTGCCCGCACCGCCACGGACCAGGCCGACACCCGCCCAAAGGTTCGGCGCGATCTCCAGCCGATCGGTGCTGCCGCCGTGCAGTTCCGACATGCGCCGCTGACCCTCGGATTCACTGCGCGCCAGATTGGCCTGCACCCGCTCGATGTCGGCGGGGTCGATCCCGGCCAGCAGGCGGTCGGCCTCGGCCCACGCCTGCTCGGAGGTGTCGCGGCTGATCACGTGGACGCGCAGGCCATAGTCCAGGACGCGCCCGTGGTCCACCGCCAGACGACGGATCCACTCCAGCTTCCTGCTCACCGCCAGCAGCGGCTCACCCCAGGTCAGGTAGGCGTCGCTGTAGCGGGCCGCGATCGGGCCCGCCGGTTCGGACGAACCGCCGAAGAACACCGGGGGTACCGGATCGGGCCGGTTGCTCAGCAACGCCTCGTGCACCCGGATGTGCTCCCCGTCGAACGTCACGGGCTCGGTGGAGGTCCACAATTCCCGCACCACGTGCAGGAATTCGCCGGTACGGGCGTAGCGCTGGGTCTTGTCCAGGAAGTCACCGTAGGCCTGCTGCTCGTGCGGCTCGCCGCCGGTCACCACGTTGAGCAGCAGCCTGCCCCGCGAGTGCCGCTGGAAGGTGGCCGCCATCTGCGCCGCGAGCGTCGGGCTGACCAGGCCGGGGCGGAAGGCCACCAGGAATTTCAGCGTGTCGGTGGTCTCGACCATCATGGCGGTGGTCAGCCAGGCGTCCTCACACCACGCGCCGGTGGGGGTGAGCACGGCCTCGAAGCCGTTGTCCTCGGCAGCGGCGCCGATCTGGTTCAGATACCGCAGACTGGCCGGGCGGTCACCGGACATGAAGGTGCCGTGCCCACCCGCGACCAGTCCGCGGGAATCGCCGTAGGTGGGGAGGAACCAGTGGAACGACAGACTCATGGGGAGCCAACTTCCTTCCGGAGACCGCGGCCGAGCCGGTAACGGGCAGATCGAGGCGGTGCGCCTGGTGGGCGCGCCGCAGTGATCCATGCTGGGCGCTCGCGCGGCTGGGGTCACGGTTTGCAACCAGCCCGGTTTTAATCCGGGGGTCCACGCGTGTCACGATTCGTTACTAGACGTAACCATGAATAACACGTAATCTGGCCTCAGCACGCACCCCCGGGTGTGCGAGGCGGAGCGGACGAAACGAGTACCTCAATGACGCGGCATGTCGACGTATTGATCATCGGCGCTGGGCTGTCCGGAATCGGCATGGCCTGCCATCTCACCAAAGAGCGGACCGGACGCAGTTACGTGATCCTGGAGCGCCGGGCGGCCATCGGCGGCACGTGGGACCTCTTCCGCTATCCGGGCATTCGCTCCGATTCCGACATGTACACCTTCGGCTACGGATTCCGTCCGTGGAACGGCACCAAAGTGCTCGCCGACGGTCCGCACATCCGCCAGTACATCGAGGAGACCGCCGCCGAGTACGGCGTCACCGAGCACATCCGGTTCGGCCGCAAGGTGACCACGGCACGCTGGGCCGGCGAGACGGCCACCTGGACGGTCGAGGCGCTCGACGAGCAGACCGGCGAGACCGAGGTCTTCACCAGTAACTTCCTGGTCGGCTGCACCGGCTACTACGACTACGACAACGGCTACCGCCCGACGTTCCCCGGCGAGGAGAACTTCGGCGGGCAGATCGTGCACCCGCAGCACTGGCCGGAAGATCTCGACTACACCGGCAAGCGCGTCGTGGTGATCGGCTCCGGCGCCACCGCGATCACCCTGATCCCGGCCATGAGCGACGCTGCCGCGCACGTCACCATGCTGCAGCGCTCACCGACCTACATCACCGCGCTGCCCGCCGACGACCCGGTCGCGGTCGGGATGAAAGCCGCCAAGGTGCCCGAGAAGCTCGCCTACCGGATCGGGCGGGCGCGCAATATCGCCTTGCAGCGCGCGAGCTTCCAGCTCTCCCGCACCAACCCGGAGGCGGCGAAGAAGCTGCTGCTGGCTGCTGTGCGGATGCAGGTCGGCCCGGGTATCGACATGCGGCATTTCACCCCCGGCTACAACCCGTGGGACCAGCGGCTGTGCGTGGTGCCCAACGGCGACCTGTTCAAGGTGCTGCGCAGCGGTAGGGCCTCCATCGCCACCGACCGCATCGAGACCTTCACCGAGACCGGCATCCGCTTGGCCTCCGGCGAGGAACTGCCCGCGGACCTGGTGATCAGCGCCACCGGCCTGAGCGTGCAGATGCTGGGCGGCATGAGCCTGGAGATCGACGGTGAGCCGGTGGTCACCCGCGACCGGGTGGTCTACAAGGGCGCCATGCTCGACGGCGTGCCGAACGCGGTGATGGTGCTCGGCTACACCAACGCGTCCTGGACTTTGAAGGCGGACTTGGCGGCAGAGTACTTCTGCCGCGTGCTCAACCACATGAAGAGAAACGGTTTCACCCGGGTCGAAGCCGTCGCCACCGACCACGACCGCGGTGCCCATTCGGTGATGGGCGGGGCGCTGACCTCCGGCTACATCAAGCGCGGCGACGCGGTGATGCCACGCCAGGGCACCAACGGTCCGTGGCAGGTGATCAACAACTACTTCCGCGACCGCAAACTGCTGCGCAAGGGTGCGCTCGAGGACGGGGTGCTGACCTTCGACCGGGCCGAGCGGACGCCGACCGCCGCACGTCCGCTGGAAGGGACGCGCAGCGCCTGATCCGCGGTTCACCACGGCGGACACGACGAGGTGACCGTCGGGAGTATCGAGAAGTAGCGCACGTCCGCCGGGCTCGGCCAGGGGTGCTCGCCGCCACCGAGCGCGGCGCCTTGCCTCGGACGACGAGCACACGGTCGTCACTCGGCGGGGCGAGTGCGCAATGCGGCCGCGCTGGGGCGCTCGTCCGGCCGGGACGCACGGGGATAGGGTTTCGCGCTCTTTCCGTCAGAGCCGGGCACCGCGCTCTATGACGAAAGGGCGGGTGCGCCCGGTACGGGATGTCTCGCGCGTCTTCGTTCGGCTACAGACCCAGCAGGGTCTCGGCGACCTTCTCCATGGCGGCTCGATACTCGGCACGGGTGGATTCGTCGGCGGTCCGCCGGGCGAGGACGCCCGCGGTGAGGGTGTAGCCGATGGTCTCCGCGATCACTCGCGGGGTCGCCGCCGGCACGATGCGGCCCGCGTCGAGTTGACGCTGGAGATACCGGGCGAAGCGGCGGATCGGGCGCTCGGTGATCTCCTCGGCCAGCGCGGCCACCTTCGGATCCACCGCCCCGCGCTCATCGATCAGCCGCAGCAGGGGCCCGGCCGCGGCCACCGCGGTGGCGAAGGACTCGATGGTGGCGCGCAACATCGTCCGCGGATCGTCGTCATCGATGCCCGGCTCCTGGGCGGCGAGGAAGTCGTCGCGAACCCGTTCGGCCAGCGCGAGGAAGATCTCCTCTTTCGAGGCGAAGTAGACGTACATCGTGGCGCGGGAGACGCCCGCCGCCGCGGTGATCGCGGCGACGGTGGTGTTGTCGTAGCCGCGCTCGGCGAAGACCCGGGCCGCGGCGTCGAGCAGGTCGCGGTGCCGGGAGGTGTGTGAACGCTCCCGCGCGGCGCGCACCGACCAGGTGGACTGGGTCACGGCGATCATCGTGCCGCATATTGACGTTGACGTCAATGTCAATCAAACTGGGCGGCATGCAGGTCGTTGTGGTCAACAGGGGAGAGATAGCGGTTCGCGTGCTGCGCACCGCCAGGGAACAGGGCTGGCGGACCCTTGCGGTACACACCGCCGAGGAACACGACGCGCTCCATGTCCGGTTGGCCGACGACGCCGTGCCGTTGCCGGGTGCCGGAGCCGCCGCTTACCTCGACGTGACGGCGGTGGTCGCTGCGGCCAGGAAGGCGGGCCCGGGAGCGCTGGTACACCCGGGCTACGGATTTCTCAGCGAGAGTGCGGAATTCGCGCGCGCGTGCGCGGCGGCGGACTTGGTGTTCGTCGGTCCCGCACCCGAAGCGCTCGAGGTCTTCGGCGACAAGACCGCGGCACGCGCGGCGGCCGAACGAGCGGGCGTCCCGGTGATTCCGGCGACCCGCCGCGGCGCGGACATCGCCGCGGTCGAGGCGTTGCTCGCCGCACACCCCGGCGGGGTGATGGTGAAGGCCGCCGCGGGCGGTGGAGGCCGCGGTATGCGCGCGGTGCGGGATGCGGCTCACCTTCCCGAGGTGCTCGAACGCTGCCGCGCGGAGGCGCTGGCCGGATTCGGTGACTCCGGGATCTACGCGGAGGCGCTGGTCACCGGCGCGCGCCACATCGAAGTCCAGATCGTCGCGGACGGCCGCGGTGCGGCGGCCGTCGGTGATCGCGATTGCAGCGTGCAGCGCCGACAGCAGAAGCTGCTCGAGGTCGGGCCCGCACCCGAACTCTTCGCCGCGTTGCGCGAGCGGTTGCACGGCTGGGCCGTCCGGCTCGCCGAATCCGTCGGTTGTCGCGGGGTCCTCACCGTCGAATTCCTCGTGCGCGGCGACGAGGCATGGTTTCTCGAGGTCAACCCGCGATTGCAGGTCGAGCACACCGTCACCGAGGCGGTCATGGGAATCGACCTGGTCGCGGTGCAGTGCGATCTCGCCCGTGGCGCCACGCTGGCCGATCTCACGCTGCCCGAGCCCGGATGCGCACGCGGCTACGCGGTGCAGGCGCGCCTGAACGCCGAGACCGTCACCTCGGGCGGCGACGTGCTGCCCGGCGCGGGCACGCTCACCCGGTTCGCACCCCCGACCGGTGGCGCGGTACGGGTCGACACCGCCGCGTTTCCCGGGATGCGGCAGGACGCGCGCTTCGACTCCCTGCTGGCGAAGATCATCGCTTGTGGTCCGTCCTATCCGGCCGCGCTGCGCCGATGCGCGGACGCGCTGGCCGAGACCGTGGTGACCGGGGTGGACACCAATCTCGCCGTGCTGCGCGCGGTCCTGGCGGAGTTGTCGCGGGGCCGCGTCGTCTCGACGACGTGGTTCGAGCAGCAGGTCGACGAATTGGTGCGGCGCGCAGCAGATTTCGCCCCCGCCTTGCCCGCTGGGCCGATCGGGGAGGACGTCGTGGCGGCCGAGGTGACGCTCGCCGACGACGAGCAAGCGGTGCGGTCGCCGATGGGTGGGACGGTGGTCGCTCTCCCGGAGCCCGGCGCCCTGGTCGCGGCGGGTGGCGAGGTCGCGGTGCTGGAAGCGATGAAGATGCAGCACGTGGTGCGTGCCGAGCAGGACGTGCGGGTATGCCGCCACATCGTGGCGCTCGGTGCGGTCGTCGAGCCGCATGCGCCGCTGCTGACCTTCGTCGCCGCCGAACACGACGGCGCGGTCGTCGATCAGGCCGCGGTCGACTTGGACTCGATCCGCGCCGATCTCGCCGAGGTCGACGCCCGCCACCGCGTCGGCCTGGACGAATCCCGGCCGGAGGCGGTCGCCAAGCGGCATCGGCTCGGGCGGCGCACCGCGCGCGAGAACATCGCCGACCTGGTCGACGCGGACAGCTTCGTCGAGTACGGAGCGCTCGCGGTCGCCGCGCAACGCCTGCGCCGCAGCCAGGCGGACCTGATCGCGAATACCCCGGCAGACGGGCTGATCGCGGGCATCGCGACCATCGATGCCGAGCGGTTCGGTCCCGATCGGTCCCGTGCGGTCGTGCTGTCCTACGACTACACGGTGCTGGCGGGCACCCAGGGCATGCGCAACCATGTCAAGACCGATCGCATGCTCGAACTCGCTCGCGAGCAACGGCTCCCGGTCGTCTTCTTCACCGAGGGCGGCGGCGGCAGGCCGGGCGACACGGACTACTCCGGCATCTCCGGCCTCGATGTCACCACATTCCGGGCGATGGGTGCGCTGTCGGGCCGGGTTCCGCTGATCGGCATCGTCTCCGGACGCTGCTTCGCGGGCAACGCGGCCCTGCTCGGCATGTGCGACGTCGTGATCGCCACCCCCGACGCCAATATCGGTATGGGCGGTCCCGCCATGATCGAGGGCGGCGGACTCGGCGTGTACGCGCCGGAGGACATCGGCCCCGTCGAGGTGCAGCGTCGCAACGGCGTCGTGCACATCGTCGCCGCCGACGAGGCCGAAGCGGTCGCCACCGCCCGACGCTATCTCGCCTACTTCCAAGGCGACACCGAGGACTGGACCGCGCCGGACCCGCGCTCGGCGCGCCATGTGGTCCCGGAGAACCGGTTGCGCGCGTTCGACATCCGCGCCGCCATCGAGTCCGTCGCGGATGTCGGGTCGGTACTGGAGTTGCGCCGTGACTGGGCGGTGGGGATCGTCACCGCACTGATCCGGGTCGAGGGACGGCCGTTCGGCTTGATCGCCAACAACTGCCACCATCACGGCGGCGCCATCGACGCCCCCGCCGCGGACAAGCTCAGCATGTTCCTGCGCTTGTGCGACACCCACGGTTTGCCGATCGTCTCCTTGTGCGACACACCGGGTTTCATGGTCGGCCCGGACGCGGAAAAGGACGGCACCGTCACGAAATTCAGCCGCCTGTTCATCGACTCCGCCGCGCTCACGGTGCCGCTGGGGACCGTCATCGTGCGCAAGGGTTACGGTCTCGGCGCTCAAGCCATGGCTGCCGGCTCCTTCCGTGCACCCCGGTTCGTCGTCGCCTGGCCGACCGGGGAGATCGGCGGCATGGGCCTCGAAGGCGCGGTCCGCCTCGGGTTCGCCAAGGAACTGGCCGCGATCGATGATCCGGTCCAGCGTCAAGAGGCTTTCGACAATCTGGTCCAGCTCGCCTACGCCAACGGTAAGGCCCTCACCGCCGCCACCGTGCTCGAGGTCGACGACGTCATCGACCCCGCCGACACCCGCCGCTGGCTACGCACACTGCGCTGACCTGCGGCGGACGCGGCGGATGACGCTACGCCCGGCGTTTCCGAGCGGCCGCGCAAGCTCGGGCCGCCCTGATTCCGAATTCCGGGCGCAGCATCCTCCGGTCTATCACCCGCTGTTGGATTCGCGCCGGATCCGTAGGTGTAAGGCGGCGGGCGATGCCGTCAACGCACCGGGATGTCGGCCTTGCCCGCCGCCGCGAACTCCGGCCGGTAGCGCGCGACGGGAGCGTCGAGTTCGCTCCGTTGCGCCAGCAGGTGCGCGATCGTCGCGCATGCGGTAACGGGCGCGCTGCGACAGGCAGAAGATCTTCGTCAGGTGTGCGGACCGGTTGTCTCGCACCGTCTCCGGGCGCCCTGCGAGGATACCCGGAGCAACGCTCAGAATCGGTCCTTGTGTTCGGTCACCCACTCGGCGAAAGTGCGGGCAGGCCGGCCCAGTATCCGTTCGACGGTGCCATCCGGAGTCCGCGCCGGCTCCGGAGGATCGGCGTACCAGCCGACGACATACTCGGCGTCGGCCCTCGACACCCCTGTCCGCTGAAGCCGCTCGATGGCCTGCTCTTCGCTGATTTGTTCGAAGGCGATGTCGCGGCCACGCGCGTCGGCGATCATCGCGACCCGTTCCCTCGTGGTCAGCGCCTGAGGCCCGTTGAGGTTGTAGGCCCGGCCCGCATGCCCGTCCTCGAGCAGGGCCGTAGCCGCCACCGCCCCCAGATCGGCTTCGTGCACAACCGCACTGGGGAAGTCGAAGGGTTCACGCACGACGTCCTCGGCGCGGATCGATTCGGCCCAGGTGAGTGCGTTGGACATGAACTCCTGGGGCTCGAGCCTGGTCCAGGCCACACCCGATTCAGCCACCGCGGTTTCCGCGGGGCCTACGTATCCGCCCCACAGGATGGTGATGCGCTCGACACCCGCGGCCACCGCCCGGCGGACCAACTCGGGTCCGGTCTCGGCCACTCCGGCCGTCACGGTGATATGCAGTCCGCTGACACCATCCAGAGCGGCATCGAGGGTGGCCGGCTCGGTGTGCGTGCCGGCCACCAACTGCGCACCGGCGGGCAACAGATCCGCCGCACGCCGCGGATCACGGGTCAAGGCACGCACCGGACGGCCCCGCCGCAGCAGTTCGGCCACCACCTGCCGTCCGCTGTTACCCGTTGCGCCCGTTACCAATATCGTCATCCGAAAACTCCTTTCCGGGCGCGACCCTATAACCTCGACAAGGGTTGAGGTAAAGAAGTCGGCTCCGCTCTCCCATCGGATTCAGCAGCGCCGAGCACAGTTCGCGCATACCGGAACCTCGTATCGGCGGACATCAGCCACATCGGCTGGTGCGAGGCGGTCTCCGGATGAGCGCGCCCTCCGGTCGGGGAGCGCAGGGGGATCGAGCGATCGGCGGCGAACTTGTCGTGGGTCACCGGAATACTCGGCGCCGACCGATCATCGTGACGAACTGGAGGAGCGCATGGCGCGAGAACTCGACGACCTGCCCTACGCGCGGTACCTCACCGCCCCGGATGGCGACTTCGAGGCCGAAGGTGACTACGACTGCGTGCGGGTGGACGGTGGTGAACTCGATGACCTCGATGTGCGGCACGCGCGGTTCAGCGAGTCGGCGTTCAGCTCGATCACCTTCACCCGCGGAAGTCTGCGCTACAGCCGGTTCACCGATGTGTGGCTGCGTCACGTCCGCTGGGTGGGCACCGAACTGGCCGACACGGGATGGCTCGACAGCGAGGTGGTGTCGGGCGCGATGTCCGGCGTCGACTTCGCGGGGGCGAACCTGCGGCGGGTGCGGTTCGAAGGCTGCAAGTTCGACTCGGTCAACTTCCGCGGCACCCGGTTGCGCGAGGTGTCTTTCGTCGACTGTGTGCTGCGCGACTGCGACTTCGCCGAGGCCGCGCTGACCGACGTCACGGTGCCTGGCTCGGCACTGGTCCGGCTGTCGTTGCGCAAGACACGGCTGGCGAAGGTCGATCTGCGCGGCGCGACCGCCCTCGACTTCACCGAGGGGCTCGACAGCCTGAGCGGGGCGACGGTCACCAGTCTGCAGCTGATCGACCTCGCGCCGGCCTTCGCGCGTTCCATCGGTATCGCCGTGCGGGATTGAGCGCGTGCGAGCACCGGATCCGCTGCCGGTCGGGCAGCCAAAAATATTGTGCGCCAGCGGGTGCCGCACCGGCATTTCGGCGAACCGCCGATGCGCGCGACACCCGATTGATACATTGCGCCGATACCGCGCAGTTCCGCTTCATCGAGGACGCGAGCCATGGCCGATCCGGATTCTCTCCGCAGTACCGCGGGCGTGCGCGCTCTCGTACACATCGCCGGAGAACGGGGCATCGCGCCCGCCGAGTGCCTGGCCGGTACGGCGTTGGGGCCCGCCGAGCTGGACGACCCGTCCGTCGAGATCACCGCGCACGACGAACTGCGGATAGTGCACACGGTGCTCGCCCGCTTCGGCGACGAGCCCGGCCTCGGCCTCGCGGCGGCGGTCCGCCACCAGCTGCGGTCGCGCGGGCCATGGGGGCTCGCGCTGCTGGGCAGCCGGACGTTGCGCGAGCTGATCGAGGTGGGGTTGTGCTGCGTCGGTCGTACGGTGCCGTTCGGGCGATTGACCGTCGAGGAAGCCGGTGGCGAAGCGCGGCTGTTGTTCGAGGATTCGGATATTCCGCCCGGGACGGGGGCGTTCTTCGCCGAAGCGGCCCTGGCCGGGTTGCCCGCCTTCGATCGTGAGCTGTTCTCCGTCGGTGTGCCGGTGCGGCAGGTCAGCTTCCGGCACGCCTTTCCGCGCGACATCAGGCGGTACCGCGATATCTTCGGCGTCGTGCCGATATTCGGAGCGCCGGTGAGTGCGGTGGTCTTCGATCGCGGTCTGCTGAACCGGCCGTTGCCTCCGGCGAACGACGCCGCACGGGACAATTGCGGGCAACTGTGCCGCGATCTGCTCGACCGGTACCGCACGCGCACCGGCGTCGCGGCGGCGGTACGCGACCGCCTGGTCCGCACACCGGGTGAGATCCCCGATCAGTCGACGGTCGCCCTCGGGCTGTATATGAGTTCGCGCACGCTGTCGCGGCGGCTGCACGAGGAAGGCACCTCGTTCCGGGCACTGCTGGACGAGGTGCGCCGGACCATGTCGGAGGTGCTGCTCGCGCACACCGATATGACCACCGAACAGGTCGCCGCCCGGCTCGGTTACGCGGAGGCGGCCTCCTTCATCCGCGCCTTCCGCCGCTGGCAGGGCTGTCCTCCGCAGACGTTTCGCTGGCGGGGGCGGCGCTCGCATCGCGCGCCCGAGTTGGTCTGAGCGGCACCGGTGCGGACCGGGTGAACCATCCGGCGGGGCATGCCGTGCCGCGAGGACGCGGCAGACTGTCGGCTAACGTGCCACCTGGCAGTGGGCGGGTCGCTCCAGCTCTGGGACGGAAGCCCGCGGTGCTCCCGTACTATCGCGATCGGAGTCGGCCTGCCGGGGAGATGAAGGAGGAGGGTGTGGAAGTTCGCACCAGCAACGAGCCACTGTGGTTACGGTTGGGTCAACGACTTCCGGAGCATGCCGCGTTCGCGGCACCGTCGGCCGGGGGAGCGAACCGATGAGCGATGAAGGTGCCGACCTACGCTGTGCGGGATGCTCGGCAGTCGGACTGAACGGCGGGCGCTGCCCGTCCTGCGGTCTGGAACTGGGTTATCGGTACGTCGCGCTGCCCGCTGAGGATCCGGCGCCGTGCGTCGATTGCGGGGGAGACCGATTCGACGCGGAGGGGCACTGCGCGCGATGCGGTCGGTCCCGGACGGCGCCGGATCGCTTCGACACCGATCTCGGCGCGGTCGCGGTGCTCACCGATCGCGGCATCGTCCACGCGCGCAACGAGGACGCCGTCGCGGCCGGGGTGCTCGAAGGCCTGGCGGGCGGGACGGCCACCACCGTCGTGATCGCGGTCAGCGACGGCGTGTCGACCTCGTCGCGGCCACAGGTGGCTTCGGGTGCGGCGGTTCGCGCCGGCGTCGGCGCCACCGCCGGCGCCCTCGTCACCGGAGCGCCCGCGGCCGAGGCGATCATGGCCGGGCTGACGGCCGCGGTGCAGGCGGTCCGCGATGTCGACGTTCCCGACGGCCCGGCGCCCTCGTGCACCTACGTGTCCGCCGTCGTCGCTCATCATGGCGAGGAAACCGAGATCACCGTGGCCAATGTCGGTGACAGCCGAGCCTATTGGTTGCCTGCCGACCGAGGCGGCCGCTCGGGCGACGAGCAGGCCCAACGGTTGACCGTCGACGACTCGTGGGCGCAGGCGCTGGTCGACGCGGGCGCGATGGACGAGCGTGCGGCGATGGCCGACCCCCGGGCGCACACGCTGATCCGCTGGCTCGGCGCGGACAGCCCGCCGAAGCCGTGGGCGGACAACTGCGTACGGACGGTCCGTGTCTCGGGGCCCGGCATGCTGCTGCTGTGCTCGGACGGACTGTGGAACTACGCTCCTTCCCCGTCCGCACTGGCCGGGCAGGTGGCGGGGGCGTCGCCCGAGGCGGCTGCCCGCGCGCTCGCGGAGTTCGCGTTGCGCTGCGGCGGCGGGGACAACATCACGGTCGCGCTGGCGCCTGTTCCAGGGGAGAGCCGTCCAGCGGTTCCATAGACAGCGATGTTCATGGTTGCGTATGGTCGTCCACTATGACGAAGTTCGCCGGCAGGATCTGCCTGATCACCGGGGCGGCCAGCGGTCTCGGTCGCAGTACGGCACTCGCGGCGGCGGCTGAGGGCGCCGCGCTCGTGCTGACCGACATCGCCGCGGAGGGCTTGGCGCGGACCACCGCCGACGCGCGCGCCGCGGGCGCGACCGTGCACCTGGCCGAGGCGGCCGATGTCAGTGACTACGACCAGGTGGTCGCACTGGCGGCGCGGGTGCACGACGCGGTCGGCAGCGTCGACATCGTCATGAACGTGGCCGGCATCGCCACTTGGGGCACTGTCGACCGGCTGACGCACAGCCAATGGCGGCGCACCATCGACATCGACCTGATGGGCCCGATCCACGTGATCGAAGCGTTCGTTCCGCCGATGATCGCGGCCGGGCGCGGCGGCCACCTGGTGAACGTGTCCTCGGCTGCGGGCCTGTTCGGCCTGCCGTGGCACGCGCCCTACAGCGCGAGCAAGTTCGGCCTGCGCGGGGTATCGGAGGTGCTGCGCTTCGACTTGGCGCGCCACCGCATCGGCGTGAGCCTGGTGTGTCCTGGTGCGATGGCAACGCCCATGGTGGACAGCGTCGACATCGCGGGCGTCGACCGCACGGCCGAAGCGGTGCAGCGGGCAGTCGCGCTGTTCATGCGGCACGCCGTTACACCGGAGGCGGCGGCGCGCTCGATCGTGCGCGGCGTCGAGCGCAACCGCTACCTGGTGTTCACCTCACCCGACATCCGGGTGGGCTTCTGGGCGCAGCGCTACTTCCCGCCCGGGTACAACGTCGCGATGCGGGGATTGAACTGGGCGATGAACCGCTATGTCGCGCAGAAGGCAGGCGCCGCCGCGAACTGAACGCGGTGGGGCCGCCTGCCACGGTCGAGCCGCGGCTCGCCATGATCGTGGTCATGGCATCGGCTGTCTATCTGATCACCGGAATCCAAGCCGCGGGCAAATCCACCGTCGCGCAGGCGCTGGCCGAACGGCTGCCACGCTCGGCGCACGTGCGCGGAGACGTGTTCCGCCGCTTCGTCGTCCGCGGGCGGGCGGAGATGAGCGCCGATCCCTCGCCCGAGGCGCTGGCCCAGCTGAGGTTGCGCTACAGCTTGGCCGCCGCGACCGCCGACGCCTACGCCGAATCCGGGTTCACAGCCGTCCTGCAAGACGTCGTGCTCGGCGACTTCCTGCCCTGGCTGGCGGATCTCGTCGTCACGCGGCCGCTGTATGTCGTCGTGCTCGCGCCGCGCCCCGAGGCGGTCGTCGCGCGGGAGGCCGGGCGAGACAAGGACGCCTACACCGAATTCACCGTATCGGAGCTGGACACGGTGCTGCGCGAGAGCACTCCCAGGATCGGATTCTGGCTGGACACCTCGGAACTGACGGTCGAGCAGACGGTCGATCGAATCCTGGCCGAGGCCGAACCTCTGACGAACTGACGCCGGCCCCGGATCGGATTCCGGCGGACCGTCCGTTCACTCGGTGTCGCGCGGCACCTGCAGCGGAGTGAGCGAACTGGTGGCCGGTCCTTCGATCAGCGTGCCGTCGGCGGCGAAACGCGAGCCGTGCAGCGGACAGTCCCAGGTGCGTTCGGCGTCGTTCCAGTTGACGATGCCGTACAGGTGCGGGCATACCGCGGAGACCCGTTGGGTGACGCCGTCCACCGTGCAGACGGCGGTCGGGTGCAGGCCCTCGCGCAGTACCGTTGCGCAACCTTCGGCCGGAGCCGCGCCGTCGTGCTGCGTCGCGACCCGAAGCCAGCCCGCGGACAGTTTTTGCGCCACGGCACTGTTGATCTTCGTGGCCGCCGGTAGCGCCTTGAGCTCGTCCGGGCGCCAGCTCGCCAGCGCGCCCGCCCATCGGGGCGGCCCTTCGGTGAACCGTCCGGCCAGCGCGATGGCCGCGGCGACACCATTGGTCAGGCCCCATTTGGCGTAGCCGGTGGCCAGCTGGATGTCGTTCTGACCCGGCAGCACGGGGCCCACGTAGGGAAGTTCACCGACGGGGGAGTAGTCCTGAGCGGACCACCGGTGCGTCGTTTCGGCGCCGGGGAACCAGGTTCGCGCCCAGCTCACCAGATCCTCCACTTTCTCGCGGGTCGATCCACCGCGGCCGACGACATGGCCGTTGCCGCCGACCAGCAAGAGCTCGCCGTCCGGCCCCTGCGCGCGACGCAGGGAGCGAGTCGGACTGCCCGCACTGATGTACATGTCCCGCGGCGCAGGCCGATCCAGGCGGAACGCCGTCAGATAGGAGCGCTGCGCGGTGAGGCGGGCGAAGAACCCGCCGCGATCGAGGATCGGCGTCCCGGTGGCCAGCACCACCCGGCGCGCGCCGAGGTCACCGTGCTCGGTGGAGACGATGAGCTCGCCGCGGCCACCGTGGTGCACGCCGCGGACCGAGGTGGATTCGTAGATCGGCGCGCCGTGCGATTCCACGTCGGCCGCGAGGGCGGCCAGCAGCGCCATCGGGTCGAGTTGTGCCTGATCGGCCAAGCGGACCGCGCCGTGCGCCGGGAAGGGGACATCCAGGTCGAAGACCAGTTCGGTGGGCAGACCCGCCTTCTGTGTCGCGGCGTATTCCGCTCGCACGGCGGACATCTCGTCGTCGGTCTGCGCGTAGGTCAACGCCGCGGCACGTTCGACGGTGACGTCGTGGGCGGCGCAGAAACGCAGTAGCCACTCCTGCCCTTCGCGATTGGCCGCCACGTAATCGCGCAGCACGTCATCGGAGTGGTGCCGGGCGATCTGCTGGGCACGCGTACCCTGCAACAAGCTGACTTTACCGGTGGTCGCGCCGGTCGTTCCCGCGCCGACGCGCTTGCCTTCGACCACGGCCACCTCGACGCCGTTCTCGACCAGCAGCAATGCGGTCACCAGTCCGGTGAGCCCACCGCCGATCACCACCGTGTCGAAGCGCGATCCCGGCGTCAACCGCAACCGCGCCGGAACCTGCGCGCCGTGCAACCATAGGGACGTCATAAGCCCGAGATAGCCGGTCTCGGCGGCATGAAACGCGCGCGCCGCGTCCGCGTCATACCCGCACCTGACTGCTGAGCTGCCGATCCGCGGCGGCGAGCACTTCGGCGGCGCTGATCATCGCCAACCCGGGCGCGGGCGCGTCGGAGCGGGGATCGCCGACGTGTCCGGCCCACAAGGCGACATGAGCCATCCGTTCCGGCGGCGGTCCCCACACCGTGGGCGAATCCGGGCCGAAGACGAGCACCGACGGAGTGCCGAATGCCGTGGCCAGATGCCCCACACCGGTGTCACCACTGAGCACGAGGGCGGCGTCGGCCACCGTGACGGCCAGTTGCCGCAGCGTGAGTTCGCCTGCCAGCACACTGGTTTCGGGCAATCCGGCCGCTTCGGCCACGCCGCGTGCGAGCGGACGGTCCGCCGCGCTGCCGACGACACGCACCGGATACCCCCACTCGCGCAGCCCGGCCGCTACCGCCGCGAACCGTTCGGCGGGCCAGCGCCGAGCGGGCGACCCGCCCGGATAGACCACGATCCAGCGGCGCTCGCCGGTGCTCTCCGGTGGCGGTGTGAGGTCCAGCCGAGCCGGGTCGGCCGCGATACCCGCCCATTCCAGCAACCGGCACCATCGCACGGTCTCGTGCAGGCCCGGCTCGCACAGCGCGCCCGGCAACTGGGGAAAGTCTTTGTGGCGGAAGGTGATCGTCTGTTCGGGGTCGGTCGCCAGCAGCGCGCGTATGCTGTCGGCCCCGGCGTCGTGCAGATTGACCGCGAAGGCCGGCGGCGAAGCGTTCCAACGCAGGCAGCCCGCCATCGGGGTCGCATGGAGTTCGTCGACGCAATCGGCCAGTTCTACCACGGGACGCAGCCATCCCGGCGCGGCGAGGACGAGCCGGTGTCGCGGACGGACGTCGTGTAACGCGCGCAAGGCGGGAACCGCGGTCAGCAGCTCCCGCAGCCCGTGCGCGCGCAGCGCGAGCAACACAGTCACGGAAAAAGCCTCCACTTCGGCGCAACGGCACGACCCCGCCGCCCGGGCCGACATCGTCGGCGGCCCGGGGCGGGTGTGCCACAGAACTTCGAGTCGTATCGCGAATACACCGCGATCGGGGCTCGAAGCCGCCGCCGGGTGCAACCTCGACGCCGTTGTCGAGGGAGAACGCACGGATGACGGCGGTGCTCCCACTGGGTTCGGCGCCTGGACACCACGGCGGGAGCGGCATTCCGGAATCGGACGAGCGGTCCTTGCTACCTCCGGAGATGCCCGGTCCGCCCGGTTCGAAACCCTCCGCTATTTCGGCACGAAGATGCCGGTGATATCCGCCTTGCGGATCGGGGTATCCGGATTGGCCTGTGCCGCGCACATCAGCTTGATCGCCGCGATCGCGGCATCGACGGTGCCGGCGTCGGGCGTACCATCACCCTCGCGTTCCTGCTCGAGGAACTTCTCGGTGGTGATGCGCTGCTTGTCGGCATCCTGGGCGACGAATTCGTTGCACGGTGTGTCACCGCCCTTGTTCACGATCTTCGCCGGCTCGTCGCCGCATCCTCCCGCGCAGAGTGCCAGCGCGGCGAGCGCGGCTATGCCCATGCGGCCCGCGGCGCTCATCGCCCGACCCCCGCCAGAGCCGAGGCCAGGTCCGGCACGTCCAGCGCCTGCACCGCCTGTTCGCGGACATCGGGGCAATTCTGCGTGGTGACGGTGTCGATCGTGCCGCGATCGGTGACGACCACATCGTTCAGGCCGCCGTTGCGGGCTGCCCAGTTGTGCACGGTGCCGTTGAATGTCACTTTGGCGACCGTCGGGCCCTGGCCACGCCAGGTGTCGATGTCGGCGCGCATCATGTCGCACAGCTGCGCGGCGGCCTCCGGCGTGATCTGGTCGGTGTCGGGCACCTGCGAACTCGACGGCCCCGGCATGGTGATCGAGACGGTCGCCGGGGCGGGGGTGTCCGCGGCCGGATCGCTGTCGTCGGCCGAACACGCCGTGAGCACCGAGCCCGCCGCCAGCGCGCTGATGAGCAGCGCGCGGCGGCCCAAGGGCCGGTTGGGCTGGTTTGTCATTCTTTTCTCCTGGAGGGTCAAAGCCGCGTCTACGAGCGATCAGTGCCCGGCGGCGTCCCGCAGCCGCTTGCCTTCTCGCGCTTTGATCCGGCGATGCTCGGCGATGATCACGAGGATGCCCGCGATGACGCAGACGCCGCTGACGACGCCCGCGATCACCGCCCAACCCGCGAAGCCGTACCCGGCGGCGGTGAGCG